>DUHK01000062.1:0-4106 GCA_013330915.1 Methanosphaera sp.
GGATTCAATCTTGGAACAGAAGACCTACTAAACGCAATAGCACAATCCAACGGATTCTCAATTATAGGAGGAGGTCACCTGGCAGCAGCAGCCAGTACAATGGATTTAGATGATGATATAACCCACATTAGTAGTGGTGGGGGAGCAAGTATAAATCTCATCGCAGGAGAAGAATTACCTGCTGTCAAAGCATTAATCGAATCTGCTAAACAAAATAAACATTAAAAAATTTTTATTTAATTTTTAAAGAAATATACTAGGGTATAAATCAAAAATATCCTATTATATACTCTTTTTCATATTTGAAAAAAATAACCATAACCTTTATATATTAAGAAGTAATTAAATAATAAATGACTTCTAACCTATTATGTTACAATTGGTTGGATGAATAACGGGTGCCTCAGTAGCTCAGTCGGTGGAGCGCTTGACTTGTAATCAAGCGGTCGGGGGTTCAATTCCCTCCTGAGGCTCTGAATTATATTTATGCATTGGGTCCGTAGGGTAGCTTGGTCGATCCTTTGGGCTTTGGGAGCCTGAGACTCCGGTTCAAATCCGGGCGGACCCACTTACCCGTCTTAGCTCAATTTGGCAGAGCATCGGACTGTAGATCCGAATGTTGCTGGTTCAAGTCCGGCAGACGGGATAAACCCTTTTTTATAATTAAACATGTTATATATTATTCATTGTTGATTAATAGAAACATTTATATACTATAAATTAGAAAGTAATTAATGGTGCTTTGTAATACAAAACATCACATGTAAATGCCGTGGTAGTGTAGAGGCTATCATGCAGGCCTGTCGAGCCTGCGACTCGGGTTCAAATCCCGGCCACGGCGTTCAATTTTATAGGGGCTCGTAGCTCAGTCTGGGAGAGCGCCTGGCTTTTAACCAGGCGGTCGCGGGTTCAACTCCCGTCGGGCCCGCTTATTACTATTTATGTTATATTTACTTTGTTTAATTAATTCTATTTAATGATTTTGTATTTTTATTGGGGCTCGTAGCTCAGTCTGGGAGAGCGCCTGGCTTTTAACCAGGCGGTCGCGGGTTCAACTCCCGTCGGGCCCGTTAATCTTATTTTCATATGACTTATTACTTTGTTATTTTGAAATCAAACTTATTAATTAAGAGATATAAATAATATAATAAGATATTTTCATTTGGAGGATATATTTTGAAAATTGATATTTTACAACATAATTTAGTTCCAGAACATGTAATATTATCTGATGAAGAAGCTGAACAAGTTTTTACAGAAAACGATTTCGAAGCAGATCAAATTCCTAAAATATTACCTAATGATCCTGTTGTTAAAGCTATCGGCGCTAAAGAAGGTGACTTAATTAAGATTACTGGTAAAAGTGAAACAGCAGGTATTTTTACTAAGTATAGAATGGTTAGAAAATAACTATTTTTGAATTATTTCTATTTTTTTTTATTTTATTTTTTGAGTATTTAAAAGAAACCTCTATTATATAAACCTATAGGTTTTTATTAGATTAAGTACATACATATTGTATACGTATTAATTTATAGAATTAAATTTTAAATCATGTTTCTTTCATTCATTTTTAAATTTAATAGTTATGCTATTTAGATTGAATGAAATATTTTGTTCTAAAATTAATTATGGTTGAAATAAGTTTTTCAGAGGTTCATATTCAATTTTAAGGGATATGTTCTTTGAAATAATAAAATGATATTTGATATATAATAAATTTGTAAAAAATGTCTAATAGTACTGTAAATGATTATCATTAGTTTATTTCATTAAAATAATTTTCTTAAGGATTATTTTATTGAATGAAAATAATTGTGCTAATTAGATAAGTGATGGGTTCTTTATAAATTTAGGATTTTATTAAATTCATGTATATTAATTAACACTTTGGTATTTGGCTATATTTTTATATGAGAGGATTCTCTGTTTCAACATGTAGTCTTGCTGTAAGATTAATTATTTATGCAGATTTCTTTTTCCTTTAATTTATTTTATTTATCACTTTCTAAGAACTAGTCTGATAGGATACTAGTATTATTTTTGACTTTTGATTATTTCATTACCATCACTTAGATTTAATCATCAGTCGGCATTGTTTTTAAATTAATTACTAATCATTTAACATTTAAGTAATCCCTTTTGGGAGTAAGTAGTAGTTGACTAAAACTTGGAAAAGAATTATTTTTTTATAATGCAAATAGTGTGTAGCATTATATGAAAGATATGTTTCTTTTCAATAGGGAGATGGATATATGACGAAAAACGCATGGTCATTGGTTGATTCATTTTTTGATGAATATGATATAGTAGATCATCACATCCGCTCATACAATGATTTTTTAGATAATAAAATTCAGGAAATAGTAGATATCACCGAACCTATTACTTTAGATCATGGTGAATATACTATTAAAACGGGTGATGTTGAAATAGTTAAACCTTTCATCAAAGAAGCTGATGGATCAAAAAGTATCATTGAACCTGCAGAAGCAAGATTAAGGAATCTTAATTATTCTGCTCATATGTATCTTGACATGGCTCTTGTAAAAGGGGATAGTGAAGATTACGAAATGGAAAAAGTTTACATAGGTGAGTTACCTGTCATGCTTAAATCAAAAGCATGTCACCTTAATGGACTTAATGACGAAGAATTAGAAAAAATGGGTGAAGATCCACAAGACCCTGGAGGATATTTCATAGTAAATGGTTCAGAAAGAGCTATTGTTACAATGGAAGAAATTGCTCCTAACAAAATCATTTTGGAACAAAGTGAAAAAGACAAAGCTGATCGTAGAGCTAGAGCTGTTGTCACATCAATTAAAAGTGGATTCCGTGCAAGAATTACTTTAGAATATAGAAAACCTCATAAAAAAGGTGTATTCTTAAGAATCTCATTCCCATATGTACCTGGTGAAATACCTCTTGTTATTTTATTAAGGGCATTAGGATTTGAAAAAGATGTGGATCTTGTTAACAGTGTTTCAGATGATATCAACACTCAATTCTTATTAATTGACGATATTCAAACTACTGGTATTAACACAAAATATGATGCTGTTAAATACATAGGAAATAGAGTAGCTAAAGGAATGACTGAAGAATACAGAATCAAACGTGCAGAAGATGTTATTGACAGATATCTTTTACCACACGTAGGGGTAAACCCTGAAGATCGTATTGATAAAGCAGTATACCTTGCTGAAATGACTGAAATGCTTTTACAAGTAATAAACGGTGAACGTGAACCTCACGATAAGGACCACTACGCAAACAAAAGGTTAAGAGTATCAGGAGACTTAATGGAAGACTTATTCAGAGTTGCTTTCACAAGTCTAACCCGTGATATGACTTATCAATTGGAACGTAGTTTGTCCCGTGGAAAAGAACCTTCAGTTAAACAAGCAGTAAGATCTGACGTAATAACTGAAAATATTAAACACGCAATTGCTACAGGTAATTGGGTTGGTGGAAGAGCTGGTGTAAGTCAGTTGTTAGACAGAACCAGTTACATGGGTACTTTATCACACCTTAAACGTGTAGTTTCACCATTATCAAGAAGTCAACCTCACTTTGAAGCAAGGGATTTGCATCCAACACAATTCGGTAAAATCTGTCCTAACGAAACTCCGGAAGGACCAAACTGTGGACTGGTAAAAAACCTTGCAATAGTTACAAAAATATCTGAAGGATATCCATTAAAGGATATTGAAAAAGATATCAGAACTTTAGAACACATTACACCATTAGATCATAATTTAGAATAGGTAAATAAGTGGGAGAATAATAATGGTAACAGTTAAAGTATATATAAATGGTAAATTAATTGGAACAACTGATGAACCAGAAGCATTTGTTGAAGAAGTAAAAGCTAAAAGACGATCTAATGAGTTAACCCATGAATTAAACATTACTTTCTATGAAGAAAATAATGAAATATTCATATTCACAGATCCTGGTAGAGCAAGAAGACCTGTTGTCATAGTCGAAGATGGAAAATCAATGTTAACTGATGAAATCATTGACATGGTAGCAGAAGGAAAAATGAAATGGTTCGACCTCATTCATGAAGGTATCATAGAATATATTGATGCTGAAGAAGAAGA
>DUHK01000062.1:4225-7060 GCA_013330915.1 Methanosphaera sp.
CCTTCAACAATGTTAGGTATTTGTGCAGGAATTATCCCATATGCAAACCATAACTCTTCTCCGAGGAACACAATGGAAGCAGGGATGACAAAACAGGCATTAGGTCTCTATGTATCAAATTATAACTTAAGAACTGATACAAGAGCACACCTTTTACACCAACCACAAATGCCTGTAGTTAAAACCAAAAGTATGGTTTCAACAGAATACGATAAAAGGCCATCCGGTCAAAACTTTGTAGTAGCAATTTTATCTTACCAAGGATGTAACATGGAAGACGCTCTTGTTATGAACAAAGCAGCACTGGAAAGAGGATTAGGAAGATCTTCCTTCTTTAGATCATACGAAGCATCAGAAAGAAGATACCCTGGTGGACAAGAAGATCATTTCGAATATCCTGAAAACATGGTTAGAGGATACCGTTCAGAAGAAGTTTACAAAAACTTGGATGAAGACGGACTTATCAATCCGGAAGTAACAGTAAGAAGTGGAGACGTGCTTATCGGTAAAACTTCACCACCAAGATTCCTTGAAGATGTTGATGAATTTGGTACAGTTGCTGAAAGAAGACGTGAAACCAGTGTCACAGTAAGACACGGTGAACACGGAATAGTTGATAAGGTCATGCTAACAGAAACCATAGAAGGAAGTAAATTAGCAAAAGTCAAAGTACGTGACCACAGACAACCGGAATACGGTGACAAATTTGCATCACGTCACGGACAGAAAGGAGTTCTCGGATTAATAGTACCACAAGAAAACATGCCTTTCAACGAAGAAGGTATGTGTCCTGACTTAATGATTAACCCTCACGCTATCCCATCAAGGATGTCTATCGGACAGATTATTGAGATGTTAGCAGGTAAGGCAGGTTGTATGGAAGGACAACGTATAGATGGTACACCATTCACAGGAGTTCCTGAAGAAGAAATCAAACGTTTACTTAAAGAAAACGGATTTGAAACTCATGGACGTGAACAATTATACAACGGTATAACTGGTGAAAGATTTAATGCAGAGATATTTGTTGGAGTTGCATATTACCAGAAACTACACCACATGACCTCAGACAAAGTATATGCTAGAAGCAGAGGTCCAGTACAAGTTCTCACTCGTCAACCAACAGAAGGTAGAGCAAGAGAAGGTGGTTTAAGATTTGGTGAAATGGAACGTGACTGTTTAATTGCACACGGTGCTGCATTAGCTTTAAAAGAAAGGTTACTTGATGAATCAGATAAATACGAAGCATTAATCTGTGGTGATTGTGGAAGACTTGCAGTGAGGGATAAAATACGTGACAGAACTTACTGTGCAATCTGTGGTGAAACAGAAACTTTCCCAATAGAAATATCATATGCATTCAAATTATTATTAGATGAATTGAAATCATTATGTATTTCACCAAACTTAGTATTAGAAGACAAAGCATAAATTACTCAAGGAGGATTAATAGTTGAAAGGTATAATAAAAAAAGTATCTGAAATAGATTTTGGTTTAATGTCACCAGAAACTATAAGAAAGATGTCCGTAACAAAAATTGTAACACCAGATACCTATGATGAAGATGGTTACCCAATTGAAGCTGGACTAATGGATCCTAGACTTGGAGTAATTGACCCTGGATTAAAATGCAGAACATGTGGTTCAAAAGGTGGAGACTGTCAAGGTCACTTTGGACACATAAACTTCGCACGTCCAGTTATACATGTAGGATTTGCTGACACCATTCACAAAATATTAAGATCCACATGTCGTAAATGTGGTAGAGTCTTACTTAACGAAACAGAAAAAATGGAATATCATGATTTACTCCAATCCAAAATAGATGCTGGTGAAGATATTTCCGGAATTCTAAAACAGATTCACTTATCAGCTAAAAAGGAAAAATGTCCTTACTGTGAAGAAGAACAGGAAGAAATCAAAATTGACAAACCGATTTCTCTTGTTGAAGGAAATTACAAGTTAACAGCCAGTGAAGTTCGTGAAAGATTAGAGACAATACCTGAAGAGGATTACATTTACATTGGTATCAACCCTAAAGTAGCAAGACCTGAATGGATGGTATTAACAGTATTACCAGTTCCACCGGTAACAGTAAGACCATCAATTACACTCGAAACAGGTGAAAGATCAGAAGACGATTTAACACACAAACTTGTGGACATATTACGTATCAATCAAAGATTGAAAGAAAATATGGAAGCAGGTGCACCTCAACTTATTGTTGAAGATTTATGGGAATTATTACAATACCACGTAACAACATACTTCGATAATGAGGCAAGTGGAGTACCACCGGCAAGACACAGATCCGGAAGGCCACTTAAAACATTGGCACAACGTCTTAAAGGAAAAGAAGGTCGTTTCAGAAGTAACCTTGCAGGTAAAAGGGTTAACTTTTCAGCACGTACAGTTATTTCACCAGACCCTACTTTAAGTATTAACGAAGTCGGTGTTCCTGAAATGATTGCTAAAGAAGTAACAGTACCTATAGCAGTAACAGAATGGAACATTGAAAAAATGAAAGAATACATAAACAACGGTCCTGACGTACATCCTGGAGCAAATTACATCATAAGACCTGACGGACGTAAAATAAGGGTATATGATGAAACCAAGGAAACAGTCATAGAAAACCTTGAACCAGGATACATAGTTGAAAGACACATCATTGATGGTGATATAGTATTGTTCAACCGTCAACCTTCACTTCACCGTATGTCAATGATGGCTCATGAAGTAAGAGTACTGCCTTACAAAACATTCAGGTTAAACTTATGTGTATGTCCTCCATACAACGCTGATTTCGATGGGGACGAAATGAACATGCACGT
>DUHK01000062.1:7130-8244 GCA_013330915.1 Methanosphaera sp.
ATTCCAAACACCTGAAGCTCGTGCAGAAGCTAACGACATTATGAAAGTTCAGGAACACATTCTTTCACCTCGTTACGGTGGTCCAATTATTGGGGCTATACACGACCACATTACTGGTGCATACTTACTCACACACAAAGACACAGTCTTTGAAGAAGATAAAGCATTCCAAATAATTAAACGTTCCAAAATGGAATTGCCTGAAGCAAAAGGAAGACCTTGGACGGGTAAGGAAATTTTCAGTTTATTATTACCAGACAAATTAAACCTTGTATACAAAGCAGAAATTTGTCGTAAATGTGAAGAATGTAAACAAAGAGACTGTGAATACGATGCATATGTAGTAATCAGTAACGGAGAACTATTACAGGGAGTAGTAGACGATAAAGGATACGGTTCCGGAAGTGGAAAAATATTGGATGCAATTGTAAAACAATTCAGTCCAAGTGATGCAAGGTACTTCCTTGACCACGGAACAAAACTGGCAGTATTTGGTGGTGTAATGCAAAGAGGATTCACTACAGGTACTGCAGACGAAGAAATTCCTAAAGAAGCAGAAGACAGAATTGCAGAACTTCTGGAAAAATCAGACCTTCGTGTGGAACAACTTATTGAAGCATATGAAAACAATGAGTTAGAAGCATTACCTGGACGTAGCTTACGTGAAACACTTGAGATGAAAATCATGCAAGTGTTAGGGGAAGCTAGGGATAACACAGGGGTTATTGCAGAACATTATTTCACAACAAATAACAGTGCAGTAATCATGGCACTTACTGGTGCTCGTGGATCAATGCTTAACTTAACACAGATTGCAACTTGTGTAGGACAACAAGCTGTTCGTGGTGGACGTATCAACAGGGGTTATATAGACAGAACATTACCTCATTTCCATAAAGGGGACGTAGGTTCAAAAGCTAGTGGTTTTGTACACAGCAGTTACAAAAAAGGTCTTGACCCATTAGAATTCTTCTTCCACGCTATGGGTGGTCGTGAAGGATTGGTAGATACAGCTATTCGTACAGCACAAAGTGGTTACATGCAAAGACGTCTTGTAAACGCTTTACATGACTTAAGTGTACATGAAGACGGTACTGTAAGAGACAACAAAGGT
>DUHK01000062.1:8370-11178 GCA_013330915.1 Methanosphaera sp.
TAACTTAGATCGTTTAATAGAAGAAATGAGGCTTGAAGATTCTCGTGCTAGTAAATAAATGGGATGGTAAATATGGATGTAGAACAAGTTCAAACTGTAGTTAATGAAGTTGGAGCAGATTATTTCCCTATTAAACTAGTAGAGGAAATTGCCCAAGCTAGTGAACGTAATGATTTAACTGATGAAGAACTTGAAAAATTAGTTCTCAAAGTTAAAGAAGCTTATGAACGTGAAGAAGTAGAACCTGGAGAATCAGTAGGTACTATTGCCGCTCAGTCAGTTGGAGAACCTGGTACACAGATGACCATGCGTACTTTCCACTATGCAGGGGTAGTAGAATTAAACGTAACTTTAGGTCTTCCTCGTCTTATCGAGGTTGTAGATGCTCGTAAGAAAATATCCACCCCTACAATGGATATTTACTTCACAGAAGAATTTAGAAATGATGAAGAATTCATCAGAAAAATGGGTAACAAAATCGGTAAGATCACATTAAATGATATTATCAAAAATTTCAACGTAAATTATATGGATAATATTATCACAGCAGAGATTGACCAAGATATTCTTGATGAAAGAAGACTTGAACTTTCCGAAGTTACAGATGAAATAGAAAAAACATTTAAACATGTAACAATAAATAATAATTTACTGAGTTTTGAAACCACATTTTCTAATGATGAAGAAAAAATTCAACAAGGTATTCGAGAATTAAGATTACTTGCTGATAAGATCAGAGATCTACAGATTAGTGGTGTTAAGGGCATAGGTAAAGTTGTTATCCGTCATGAACAAAATGAATGGGTAATACATACTGAAGGTTCTAATATTGGTTCAATTCTTAAAATTCCGGGTGTAGATATTGTTAGAACTACAACCAATGATATTTTTGAGATTGAAAAAGTTCTTGGAATTGAAGCTGCAAGAAATGCTATCATTCATGAGTTATACACAACCATGGAAGAACAAGGGCTTAGTGTAGATATTAGGCACATTATGCTAGTTGCTGATATGATGACTTCAGATGGTGTTGTAAAATCCATTGGAAGACACGGAATCAGTGGTGAAAAATCAAGTGTTCTTGCTCGAGCAGCATTTGAGGAAACCGGTAAACACTTACTTAACGCCAGTATTCGTGGAGAAGTTGATCATCTCACAGGTATAATTGAGAATGTAATTGTTGGACAACCAATACCTCATGGAACGGGGTCTGTTGGTATTAATATGAAAAATATAGATTAGGAGGCACTTAATGGATATAGAAAGAGGGATACGTGTAGCCGTAGACACTGGTAAGGTTATATTAGGATCCAATAAATCAATCCAAGCAATCAAACTTGGTAACGGAGAATTAGTTGTAATGGCAGCAAACGCTCCTAAAAATTTAAAAGAGGATGTTGAAGTTTATTCAAAATTATCCGAAATACCAGTACACATATTTGATGGTTCAAGTGTAGACTTAGGTTCTATCTGTGGTAAACCTTTCACAGTATCAGTACTAGTCATACAAGAACCTGGAGACTCTAACATATTAGAGCTTAAGGAGTAAATAGATACTATGTCCGTCAAATTCACAATCAATGAAATCAGGTATATAGCTTTGTTTGAAACAATAACAAACGCTTCAGTCAAAGACTGCATTGTTGATGACGAACATAATAAAGTAACTTTTTTGGTAAAAAAAGGAGATATGGGATTAGCAATAGGAAAACGTGGAAGTACTATTGGTAAGATGCAAAAATCAGTCGATAAGAGTGTTGAAATCATTGAACATTCCGACGATCCCGGCGAATTTATAAAAAATTTATTATCTTCAGCCAAGATAAATTCAATAGAATTTTCTACTGACGAAAAGGGTAATAAAATCGCCACCTTGGATGTCGACTCAAAGGATAAACGCAATGCCATTGGAAAAAATGGACACAATATTCAGCGAGCCAGACAATTTGCTAAAAGACAATTTGAAATTAGTAATATTATCATAAAATAACCATATTTATGATTAACATTTGGGATTAACAAAATAGAAATATTTTATCATCCTAAATTCTTAAAAAAACTCAGTTAATACTAAAAACTATGATGATAAGTATGTGAATTATTTCACGTAAAATTCATATTATTAACTTGTACAGTAGGATCATATCTTTCATCGTATGATATCTACATGTGCTAAAGAAAACTTAGAATAGATTAAAAATAAGTATAATGGAGGAATAAATTTGCCAGGATTATTCGCAGCAAAAAAATTAAAAGATAACAGACAAAACTTCCGATGGAAAGACACACAATACAAACGTAAAACCCTCGGATTAGATATTAAAGCAGACCCACTAGAAGGATCACCTCAAGCAAGAGGAATCGTAATAGAAAAAGTAGGTATTGAAGCAAAACAGCCTAACTCTGCAATCAGAAAATGTGTAAGAGTTCAGTTAATTAAAAACGGTAAACAAATTACTGCATTTGCACCTGGAGACGGCGCAATCGGTTTTATTGATGAACACGACGAAGTAATGATTGAAGGAATCGGAGGACCATCAGGTAGGTCCATGGGTGATATTCCTGGAGTAAGATGGAAAGTTACAAAAGTAAACAACGTAGCTTTATCTGAAATGGTAAGTGGAAAAATCGAAAAACCAGTAAGGTAAGTAATTTATTTCAAAGGAGATTTAATTAAATGAGCTTCAAATTATTCGACAAATGGGATGTAACAGAAGTTACAGTAGAAGATATGGGATTACAAAACTACGTATGCTTAGATGAAATTGTTGTACCACACACCATGGGACGTCACGTAAAAAGACAATT
>DUHK01000062.1:11240-12242 GCA_013330915.1 Methanosphaera sp.
GCAAAATCTAAAGTATCAATCGTAGAAAGACTCATGAACAAAATTATGAGAACTGAAAGAAACAGTGGTAAAAAGAACAAAGCATACTCAATTGTAGAAGATGCTTTAGAAATCATCAACAAAAAAACTAACGAAAACCCTGTACAAGTTTTAGTAAAAGCTGTAGAAAACACAGCACCTAGAGAAGAAACCACACGTATCAAATACGGTGGTATAGGATACCAAATTGCTGTAGATATAGCACCACAAAGAAGAGTAGACCTTTCATTAGGATTCTTAACACAAGGTGCAATGCAATCAGCATTCAAAAACACAAAATCAGCAGCACAATGTTTAGCTGATGAAATATTATTAGCAGCTGACGAAGATTCTAGAAGTTACGCTCTACAGAAAAAAGAAGAAAAAGAAAGAGTAGCAAGATCCGCACACTAGATTTTCTACAAAAAATCTTTCTTACCTTTTTTAAGATATTTCAAACATAAAAATTTTAATTAAAACAAATTTATAAAAAAAACATAATTATTATAATATTCAGGTGATTTATTTGAGTCGACGAGATCAAATGGTAGATAAAATCAAAGAATTAATGTATGAACCAGATTACATCAGAAACATTGGTATTGTAGCACACATTGACCACGGAAAAACAACATTATCAGATAACCTTTTAGCAGGTGCTGGAATGATTTCCGCTGACTTAGCTGGTGACCAGAGACTCTTAGATTTTGATGAACAAGAACAGGAAAGAGGAATTACAATTGATGCAGCAAACGTATCAATGGTACACTCTTATGATGATGAAGAATACCTTATTAACCTTATCGATACTCCAGGTCACGTAGACTTTGGTGGAGACGTAACACGTGCAATGAGAGCAGTAGACGGTGCTGTAGTAGTTGTATGTGCAGTAGAAGGTATCATGCCTCAAACAGAAACAGTACTAAGACAAGCATTAAAAGAAAATGTTAAACCAGTACTTTTCATCAACAAAGTAGACAGACT
>DUHK01000062.1:12436-17572 GCA_013330915.1 Methanosphaera sp.
GAAGATGGTTCAGTAGCATTCGGTTCAGCATACCACAACTGGGGTATTAACGTACCACACATGTTAAAAACAAACATAACATTCAAAGATATCATCGCATACTGTAACGAAGATAACCAAAAAGAATTAGCACAAAAAATTAAAATCGAAGAAGTTATCTTAGGAATGGTAGTAGAACACTTACCAAGTCCAAAAGTTGCACAAGCATACAGAATTCCTAAAGTATGGTCCGGAGATATCGAAAGTGTAGAAGGACAAGGTATGATCAACACTGATTCAACCAGTCCATTAGCAGTAATGGTAACAGACGTAAGTATCGATAAACACGCAGGTGAAATTGCAACCGGACGTGTATATGGTGGATCAATCGAAAAAGGTTCAGAAATATTCTTCGTAGGTTCAATGAGCAAAGCAAGAACCCAACAAGTTGGAGTATATATGGGACCTGAAAGAATCAACACAGATGCAGTACCAGCAGGTAACATTGTAGCAATTACAGGAGCAAGAGGAGCTGTAGCAGGGGAAACCATCACAGATGCAGATCACAACATTGCACCATTCGAAAGTTTAGAACACATATCTGAACCAGTAGTTACAGTAGCAGTAGAAGCTAAAAACACCAAAGACTTACCAAAACTTATTGAAGTACTCAGACAAGTAAGTAAAGAAGACCCTACTATCAGAGTAGAAATTAACGAAGAAACCGGTGAACACTTATTAGCTGGTATGGGTGAATTACACTTAGAAGTTATGATTTACAGAATCAACGAAAAAGGTGTGGAAGTAGATACCTCTGAACCTATTGTAGTATACAGAGAAACAATTGCCGGTAACGCAACAAATGTAGAAGGTAAATCACCTAACAAACATAACAGATTCTACATTGATGTAGAACCTTTATCTGATGAGTTAATGAACGCAATCGATGAAGGTATAATCAATGAAGGAAGAGTAAAAGGTAAAGAAGAAGCTAAAGTATTCCAAGAAGCTGGAATGGATAAAGACGAAGCAAAACGTGTATGGGATGTATACAAACACTGTGTATTCGTAAACCAAACCCGTGGTATTCAATACTTAGCAGAAATCAAAGAATTACTCCTTGAAGGATTTGAATCAGCACTTGAAAGTGGTCCATTAGCAAACGAAAAAGCAATGGGATTAAGAGTTAACCTCATGGATGCAAAACTCCACGAAGACGCAGTACACCGTGGACCTGCACAAATTTTACCTGCTATCAGAAAAGCTGTATACGGTGCAATGATGTTAGCACAACCAACATTAATGGAACCTATGCAAAGAGTATACATAAGCGTACCTCAAGACTACATGGGTGCAGCAACTCGTGAAGTACAAAACAGAAGAGGACAAATTGTGGAAATGGGTCAAGAAGGAGACATGTCCACAATTGAATCCAAAGTACCTGTAGCAGAAATGTTCGGATTTGCTGGAGACATTCGTTCAGCAGCAGAAGGACGTTGTATCTGGTCAACAGAAAACTCCGGATTTGAAAGAATTCCAAGAGAATTACAAAATCAAATCGTAAGAGAAATTCGTGAAAGAAAAGGTTTAAGTCCAGAACCATATGGACCAGACCACTACTTAGGATAAGTATACTCCTTTCACGTATACTTCTTTTTTTTTAAAAACTTAACCTCCAATAAAAAAAACTGCTTTTTATTTAACCATTACTTTATAAATATAGTATTGTAATATTGTTCTTAGTATTATATGATAACAAGGGAGTATAATCATATTGACTAAAGAATTTAAACGTGATAATTTATTGTTTTCTCTTTGCGGTTTGAACTGTAGTTTATGTCCAATGTTTGTTACAAAAAAATGTGCAGGCTGTATCGAAGGCAGTATGTGTTATAATATCTGTGACATAGCGCCATGCAGTATAGAACATCATGGTGTGGATTACTGTTTTGAATGAGAGGAATACCCATGTAAAAAATATGATGGTATAAATCAACATGATTCTGTAATGACTCATATAAATCAATTAATAGACATGGAAAAAGCAAAAAATATGGGTGTTGAAAAATATAATCAACAACAGAGACAAAAAGTACAAATATTGCATGAATTCCTGGAAAACTATAATTATGGAAATGATAATGAATTGTTTTTTTGTACAGCAGTAAATCTACTGCCACTAACTGATCTGTTTGAGATAATTGAAAGTGTGGAAAAATATACTATCAATATGGCCCTGAAAGAAAAATATGGTTATCTTAAGCACAAACTGTTTGAATATGCAAATAACAGTAACATAAACATAGAATTACGTAAGAGCAAATATAATAAGGCAAAAATAATCTTCTTTTAATCTTTTTATTTTTTTCATATATTTTTCCTTAAATAATAAAACTTAAAGTATATAAAGGATAACAAATATATATTATAATTACTATAATACAATTATTATGTACTAGATTTCATACAGGAAATTTAGATTAGATGTAATTAAAGATAATAAAAAGAAATATATTACTTGCAAGGGAATATAACTATTCCCTGTTATATTTCTTTGTAGTACTGTATCAGTACAATATATTTCTTTATTACAATGTTAGAGGACGCACTCTAGATAAATATATCTAGCAATCGGCTTGCTAACGATTATAAATCACACTATTAAAAAAATAGTACTTGATTTATAGATTATATTCAAATACATGTTTTAAATATGGAGGAAATATAATGGCAAAAGATAAAACTCATATGAATTTAGCAGTAATTGGTCACGTAGACCACGGAAAATCAACATTAGTAGGACACCTTTTATTATTATCAGGTGCAATTGCAGAACAGCAATTAGATGAAGGAGAAGACAAATTCAGATTTGTTATGGACAAACTCGGAGAAGAAAGAGAAAGAGGGGTAACCATCGATCTCGCTCACGAAAAATTCGAAACCAAAAAATACGAATACACTGTAGTAGATTGTCCTGGTCACCGTGACTTTGTTAAAAACATGATTACAGGTGCTTCACAAGCAGACGCAGCTGTATTAGTAGTAGCAGCAAACGACGGTGTAATGCCACAAACAAAAGAACACATCTTTTTATCCAGAACATTAGGTATCAACCAACTTATCGTCGGTATTAACAAAATGGATTTAGTAGACTACTCCGAAGACAAATACAACGAACTCAAAGAAGAAGTAGGAAACTTAATCAAAACAATCGGATTCAACCCTAAAGATGTACCTTTCATACCATTATCTGCATTTGAAGGAGATAACATCACTGAAAAATCCTCAAACACACCATGGTACAAAGGAAACACTTTAATTGAAGAATTAGACTTATTCAAAGAACCAGATAAACCAATCGACTTACCTTTAAGATTACCTATTCAAGATGTATACTCAATTACTGGTGTAGGTACAGTACCTGTAGGAAGAATCGAAACCGGTGTCTTAAAAACAGCAGAAACCGTTGCATTTGAACCAGCAGGAGTAACTGGAGAAGTTAAATCTATCGAAATGCACCACGAAGTATTACCAACCGCAGAACCTGGGGACAACGTTGGATTCAACGTAAGAGGTGTAGGTAAAAACGATATTAAACGTGGAGACGTAGCAGGAACAACCCAAAACCCTCCTAGTGTAGCAAAAGAATTCAAAGCACAAATTGTTGTATTACAACACCCTGGTGTTATCACAGTTGGTTACACACCTGTATTCCACGCACACACATCACAAGTTGCATGTACTTTCTTATCCTTAGATGCAAAATTAGACCCAGCAACCGGTCAACCTAAAGAAGAAAACCCTGACTTCCTTAAAACAGGGGATGCAGCTTACGTAACCATTAAACCTACAAAACCTATGGTTATCGAAAAAATCAAAGAAATCCCTCACATGGGAAGATTCGCTATCCGTGATATGGGTCAAACCGTAGCAGCAGGTATGTGTATCGACATTACCGTCGCAAAATAAGTAAATTAACTTTTACTTATTAATTTTTTTCTATCGACCCATGTTAACTAATTTTATCACATTATTTTAGAAACATATTTTAAGACATGTTATATTGATAGTTCATGGTCGATTTTTAGATTATTTATTTGGGGAGATTTTTTTTATGAACAAAGCTAGAATTAAATTAACAGGTACCGACCCAGAAAAAATTGCTGATGTTTGTAACCAACTTAAAAAAATAGCAGAAAGAACTGGTGTCGACTTATCAGGTCCTATTCCTTTACCAACTAAAAAATTAGTTGTACCAACCAGAAAAAGTCCTGATGGTGAAGGTAAAGCAACATGGGAAAAATGGGAATTAAGAATTCACAAACGTCTTGTAGGTATTGAAGCTGATGAAAGAGCTATGAGACAAGTAATGAAAGTTAATGTTCCTGATAATGTAAGTATCGAAATAGAACTTAAAAATTAAATCTATTAGAAAACTATATATGTTATTACTATCAAAGTTAGTAATAGATTTATAGTATTATTTTTTTTTATTAAAGATGCCGAGATAGCAAAGCCAGGTAATGCGCCGGACTTGAGATCCGGTGGGCAGTCGCCCGCATGGGTTCGAATCCCATTCTCGGCGCTAATTATTTTGAATTAATTTATTTTTATTTTATCATGTTATTTTTATAAATGATAAATTTTTTATTAGATTATTATTTTCTTTATTATTTAATGTTTTTTGATAAAATTTTTATAAGTTTCCTATTTTTAATAATAGTTAATAAATATTTTATATTATTTGTTTATATTTTTATTATTTTTACTAAACAATTAACAATTATTTATATACTCCAATATACAAAGTATACTTTGAAAAAAGAAATTTTTTCTAACCTATGGAGGATGGGTAATTGCTTTATGATAAAGAAAATTATCATATAGAAGCAAATCTATTTTGCACCTCAAGAGTTGATACCCGCGACATATTGTTGCGATTCGCAAGGTTTCTATTACCAAGGGCTCTCTTAACGATTTATTATCGTTTAGATACATATTTTAATGTAATACATGGACTTGTGGATAGTCATGAATATAAACTTCTGGAACCTCTACCAATAGTGATGGTTTGCCATTAGTATCTAATATCATAAAAGAGTATTCTTCATATTCTAATATTCAGTTATGCTTACTATCTACAGTCCATTACATATG
>DUHK01000138.1 GCA_013330915.1 Methanosphaera sp.
GGTGGATGTAACGGTTGTGATATTGAAATAGTTAACGCAGTTTTATCTCCTAAGTTCGACTTGGAACAGTATAACGTATACTTAACCTGGAACCCAAGAGAAGCTGATGTTCTTGTAGTAAGTGGTCCTGTAGTTCACTGGACAAAAGAACCACTGCTCAAAATCTACGAAGCAATACCTGATCCAAAATTAGTTGTTGCAGTAGGAGCATGTGCATTAACCGGTGGAGTATACAAAAATATCCACGGAGAATTACCTTCCGAGGAAATTGAAGGACCTGTAGAAAATGTAATACCAGTAGATGCTAAAATCCCTGGATGTGCAGTAAGAGCTAAAGATGTAGTGGCTGGTGTAGCATCAGTTATTCCTATCATCAACGGCTTAAAAGATTAAATAATTTGTAAGGAGTATTTATATATGGTTACAAAAATAGATGGAGCAACAACTTGTAACGAAGTAGAAAGACAAGTTTTTGAAACAGAAATCGATATGGGTACAGTACATCCAGCAGCATTAGAACCTTACAGAGTAAGACTTTTCGTTGAAGACGAAATTGTTAAAGATGCTGAGATTACTGTCGGTGTAAATCACAGAGGTATCGAAAGAATTATGGAAGGATTACCTGTAGAAAAAGCAAATGCTTTAACAGAAAAAGTTTGTGGTATCTGTTCAAACGGACACATATTCAACTCATGCCGTGCAGGTGAAGGTGCATTAGGTATAGAAATACCTGAAAGGGCAAGATACTTAAGAGTTCTTGCACAGGAACTTGAAAGACTTCACAGTCACATGCTTTACTTAGGACACGGTTCCGAAGTATTAAACCACGAAACATTTGCTATGAGAATCTTCTACATCAGGGAATCCGTTATGGAATTATTATACATGATGGGTGGAAACAGAGTACAATATGGTATATCCGTACTCGGTGGAGTAAGACCTAGAGCTGACTTAAACCTTAAAGAACAACAAAGAATTCTCGATGTAATGGACTACATCGACGATAAAGTAGCAGGATTTGCAGAAAGGTTTGTAAACGACCCTATGGTAATGCACCGTATCGTTGGTACCGGTCAATTATCACAAAAACAGGCTTTAGACTTACACGTAACCGGACCTACATTAAGGGCAACAGGTTACGAGTTCGACCAAAGAACAAAAATGCCTGAATACGATGACATTGAATTCGATGTAATCACTCAAGACGGTGGAGACGTAGCAGCTAACATTTTAATGAGAGCTACCGAAATCTTCCAAGCAACCAACATCATCAGACAAGTAATCAAAAACTTACCTGACGGACCAATCGTAAACAGAGACTGGGAAATGGTTGACTCACCAGTATACAAAAGTTACATTGAAGTACCTCGTGGAGTCTGTTACCATTCATATGGTTTAGAAGATGGTAAAGTAAGACACAGTATTATAAGAACACCATCAATGTCAAACATTGGAGCTATGCAAGAAGCATGTATTGGTCACCCAATACAGGACGCACAACTTGCAATCGTATCTTGTGATCCATGTTTCACTTGTACTGATAGAGCTATACAAATAATTAAATTATAGGAGATCAGACAATGGATTTAGGATATTCAATAATTTATGTGATTGTTACTTTCATAATTGGTGGTTTTGTAGCTTTATGGTTACCAGGTATTGAAAAGAAAGCAGAAGCTAGAGTTCAACAAAGGATTGGACCTCAACTTTCAAGTCCGGGTATTTACACAACTTTAAAGTTCTTCTTTAAACATGCTTTAAAACCAACAGCAGTTATGCCAAGATTATACAATGCATTACCAATCATAACATTGGTTGTTGTTGCAGCATTGTTCTTAATACTAATCCCACCTGTAATGGTAGCATGGGGTCCATTCGCCAGTATTGTAGCAGTAGTAGGATTATTAAAAGTAGAAGAAGTAATGTATTTATTCATGAGTTCATTCTCACAATCACTCATGTCTAAATCTATGCCTTTCCCTGACCAAGCTAAAGGTGGAAAACATAGAGATGCTAAACAATCATTCTTAGAAGCAATAAGTGCAAATAGATCATTAAGACTAGTATCATTCGGTAGTTTACCGTTCTATTTAGCATTATTTATACCTGTAATAATGGCCGGTAGTATAGACTTATCTGCAATTGTAAAATATCAGGTTGCAAACGGTCCTATATTATTCACACTTCCAGGTATAATCGGAACAATTGTATTCTTTGTAGGTTTCTTAATCATATTAAATGCAAACCCATTTGCATATCTTGAAGGACACTCTGACGTAATTCAAGGTCCTATTATGGAATACATGTCAAAATCAAGAGCAGTATATACAATGGCTCACGCATCCTTAATATTTGTTGGATCATGTATTTATTCAACATTATTCTTAGGAATGCCTCCTGCAATGAGTATCTCATTCATTGTACCTATTGTATGTTCCATAATCATCACTATGGCAATTGCTGTAACCAGTGCATTCGCACCATTATTCACTAACCGTGAATTCTATCCAACAGTCATTGCAACAAGTATGATTGCAGTAATAGGAATTATAACTGCCTGCTTAACAACTATAATATTATAATAAGGTGATAATATGAAAATAGTGTTACGTGAACATCATATAATAGGTTTAGGTGGATACATTGTAGAACTTAGAACTTCATTCAGAAACTTGATTGTTGTAAATCACAGTGATGAACCAATCAAATTGGAAGTACCTGTACTTAATGACGATTGGATCGAAGAACATGAAGCTTTAGGTTTAGAAGTTATTCCAGTTATGGATGATTCCGACTATTTAGTCGCATTCCAAATGGCTAAACATAAATTAGATGAAGAAAGAAAAGCTTTAGAAGGGTAATTAGTTTACCTTTCTATATTTTTTTTATATTTTTTTTTAGATTCACTCTTTTTTTACAGACTTTTTTTGATATTTTACTAATTATACAAATATTTATATACTATGATAAACTTAGGTATACCTAAGGAACAATGATTTTAGGCAAACCAAATTTTGTGATAATTATTGTTTAAAAAATGCGTTAAATATTTTGATTTATATTTTATTTGGATACTTATTGATATTTCAGGAGGAAAAAATAATGAGAACAGTAGATGATTTAAGACCAGGAGAAACCGGAATAGTTAAAACACACAAAGTAACTGGAACCCTTGGAAAACACCTTCGGGAAATGGGTTTAATCAACGGAATTCCTGTTAAATTAGAAAGAAAAGCACCATTAGGTTATCCTGTTGAAATCAAAATTCAAGGATTTTCTTTAGCTTTAAGAAAAGAAGAAGCTCAAGCAATAGAATTAGAATAATTTTATTATTTTTTTCAATTATTTTTAAAAGTTTTTAGTGTAATTAAATATTGTTTTTATAATTACATAAAAGGTAATTTAGGTATACCTAAAACCTAAGATGTGAGGTATAATATGGAAAAACTAAAATTCTTACTTGCCGGAAACCCTAACGTAGGAAAAAGTACAGTTTTTAACCATTTAACTGGAATGAAACAACACGTAGGGAATTGGCCAGGTAAAACAGTAGAATTAAAATCGGGTAGTTTTGATTTTGACAATTATGAAATAGAAATGATAGACTTGCCTGGTAACTACAGTTTAACTCCTTACTCAGCAGAAGAACAAGTTTCAAGAGATGCAATAATACACGAAGAAAACGATGCAGTAATCAACGTCATAGATGCAGAAAACATTCAAAGAAACTTGTATTTAACATTACAGATCATGGAAACAGGAGCAAACACAGTTCTTGCATTAAACATGTTAAATTATGCTGAAGAAGCAGGATTTAAAATAGATGTCAAAAAACTAGAAAAAACACTGGGAATACCAGTAGTTGTCGTAGATGCAAGGGAAGGAACAGGATTAAACGAACTCGTAAGGGCAGCAATCAAAGCCGCTAAAAATCCAACCGACAACTCAGAAAGACTCACATATGGTTTTGAACTGGATGACCATATGAACCAAGTAAAATCATTATTCCCTAACTTAAAAGTAGGTTCAGCACCTGA
>DUHK01000147.1 GCA_013330915.1 Methanosphaera sp.
TTTGATCTTTCATCACTGTCTCTTGCAATACCCTATATTGTGGCGTTTATTATTCAGCCATTTACCGAGGAGATATATACCAGAGGATGGATTATTCCATTGTTTTCCAAAAACTACAGCGTATATCTTGGAGTCTTAGTTTCAGTACTCTTTTTTGTAACTGGACACATTGGAAATAACGGTATCAATGTAATCGGCATAATTAATATTATAATTATGGGAGTGCTTCTTGCTGTACTGTTTTTGAAATGTGATAACATATGGATTTGTGGGGCAGTGCATAGTGCATGGAACTTTACTCAAAGTTACCTGTTAGGATTTAATGTAAGCGGATTCAACACCAGTGCCCTGATGCATTTTACCCAGAAAAGTCCAAACATTATTAACGGAGGAGCCTACGGTCCAGAAGCAGGAATAATAGCAACAGTCATAACACTGCTGGCATTGATTTTAATATGGAAAGTTGATTTTAACAAATAATCTCCATAACATTTACTTTTTTTTATGATTTTAGATTTAAGCTGTTTTCATTCATCAAACATTTTTTAGTGTAAAAAATTATAAACTTTAAAGATTAACATTTATATAATCATATTTAAGATATAATCAAGAAAAAAATGTATAATTATGAAATGGGTTGATGTAAACTATGAGGTATAAAACTTTTATTTTAAGTCTGGAAGACCGTTCCGGTCACCTGCTGGAAGTTTCCAGAATTATTTCTTCACACAATGCAAACATTACGCGTCTTAGCTACAACAAGGTTGTGGACCAGCATGCCGTATTCATTGAGGTATATGGCCGTGAAGAGGACATTGACAGGCTTTCCGGGGAACTTGAGGAAAAAAACTATATGCTGCAGCGTCAGAGTGAAGAGGTTGACGTTTTGCTGACACTTCAAATAATTGACATACCTGGAACCGTTACCAACATACTGGAAGTCTTTGAAAAATATGATGTTAACATATCATACGTCAACACCCAGGAAAACAACACATCATACCAGTACTGTAAAATAGGATTATATGCTGCCAATTCCAGAAGAATACAGTCTGTGATAGATGAAATAAGCACATTCTGTGAAATAACTGACATAAACTATGATACCAGTGACAGGGTTATAGACAACACGGTATTCTACCATAACTTTGCGGATGAAATGGAGAAAAAGCTCTCCCTCACCCAGGAGCAAACCAACATTTTCCTTGACAATTCCAACAAGATTCTTCAGATACTGGAGGACAAGCATGAAAACTATTTCAAGACATTTAATTACATCAGAAAATTTGCCAACATGACAGTTGACTTCAAGGGGGATAATTTCAATCCAAGAATTAGTCACAAGCCTGTTTCAGAGAGGACAACAATTTATCTTATTGAACCTCAGTGTGGCGGTAATGTATATATAGTTAAATCAGACAATGAACTGCTCTTTGTTGATTCCGGTTTTGCCTGTTACCGGGATGAAATGAAGAAAGTGTTCCATGAACTATTTGTGGACTTTGATAATCTGGAAAAGAAGATTGTCATAACCCATGCGGACATGGATCATGTGGGAATCAATGACATATTCAGTGACATATACGTTAGTGAAAACACCTTCATTAACTTCAAAAGGGAACATGAGGGCAAGAAGAATTTCAGGGAGGAAAATCCATTACATGAGCCGTACTTTAAGCTTGACAGAATAATTTCACAATATGAACCGCCCGAACTAAGAAAGTTAAGGATATTGGGAAGTAAAAAGGGTGACGATGACTTTGAAAAGCTTTGTGAATTCACATTCAATGAACTGTCCTTTGATGTCTATGAATCAAATGGTGGACACCTGAAGGGTGAAATCATTCTTGTTGAAAAGAATAAAAAAATAGTGTTCACAGGTGACATTTTCGTGAACGTTGAGGGTTTCAGTAAAGAGCAGTATGATTTCAATCTTTTAGCTCCTTATCTTATGGGATCTGTTAACAGTGATTCTGCCAAGGCATCAAGGTGCAGGAAAATCATTCTGAAAGAGTATGGTGATTATCTGCTCTGTCCGGGACATGGTGAATGGACACAAAGAGAATGAAATATGTATAATATTTTTTTTATCCCCCATTTTTTTCTATTTTTATATTACTTTTTAAACTCTTTTTATTGATTAGATATCTATTTAAATAAGGATACATTTACTTATAATTATGAAAAAGAAAATTCTGTTAATTATATCTGTTGTAACACTGTTTTTGTTGAACACTGTATCTGCTGTTGATTATGAAACAAATGACACGCAGATAAAACTAATCATAAACAATCATGAAACAACTGCAAAAATGATTAAAAACCCTACATCTGATGAATTTTTATCACTTTTGCCTTTGAATGTTGAATTGAAAGATCTTTTTGGAAGGGAAAAATATGCGGCTCTTCCCACCAAAATAACGGATAACAGCCAGAAAACGGACACCTATAGCGTTGGAATGCTTGCCTATTATGAACCAACAAATTCAATAGCAATATACTATGAGAACGATAATGAAAAAATAAAAGAGGGAATCATACCCCTGGCCATAATAGAGGATGTTGAAGCATTCAAAGAAAACAATACCAACTTAACAATAGAATTAATTGAATAAAAATAAAGATGATATCAGGGGATATGACTTAAAGTATGTCTTTTGATATGTTACTACTCACCTTAATTCTTTTTTTTAGGCATTTAGATTATAAAATGCATTTTTTACAAAAACAAGTCTATATCACTGCAGCTGAATATTAGGCTTGAAGCCTCAGAGGTATGATCCTCCAAAAGTACCATAGGAATAGTGTATGTTTTATTTGTTATACCTAGATTTCTTGCATCTATGATTTTAACTTGATTATTAATTTAAAGATTATGTGAAATTGATGACATCCGAATATGAAGGATAAAAAAAGTTTTTTCAATATTTAACATTAATAATATTTTACATAAGCAATGATTATGGAAACTATTGATTAAAAAGAGCATTATACTGCGTTAATCAAATTTTAGAAAAAGCTATTATAAAAATCACATTAATATAATAATCTCATCAAATTAGAAAAGATTATTATTAAATTCTAAATATATCACATAAATTATTAAAAATCGGTAAAAATAGGATATATGTGGACAGTAAATTCAATAAAAAATGTGAAACAAAATAAAAGAGTAGCACAATTTTTCAAAATCAACCAACAGAGATTAAAAATTTTTACACATACCCCTGGATGAAATGAATCTGTAATTAAGTTTATTTTAAAAATAACCCCTAAAATCAATTATACTTGAGACTAAGTATTTATACATCAACTTATACAATATGTTAATAATTCACTTTAGAGCAGGTGATAAAGAATGGTTAAAAAAACTTTCAATGAAAAATTAAATGATTCGAAAGACATGCCAAAAATGGTATTGATAAATGATGAAAAAAGCATAGAACGTTATGGTGGAAAGAAAATGATAATAGCACCTCCTCTAGACTATAATAAAATAATGTCAAAAATACCAGAGGGCAGAATCATTACTGTAACAGAAATAAGAAATTATTTAGCCGAAAAATATGATGCTGACTTTACATGTCCATTAACAGCCGGCATATTCATTAGTTTAGCAGCACAAGCAAGCCATGAAAGAAGTACTGATAAAATTCCTTACTGGAGAACACTGAAAAAAGATGGTGAATTAAATTCCAAATATCCCCTTGGTATTGAATACCAGAAAGAGATGCTGGAGAAAGAAGGACATACATTCATTACACGAGGCAGAAAGAACATCAAATATTATGTAGAAAACTATGAAAATAAGTTATACAATCTTTAAAAGATATAATTCTTCCAAAACTGATTAAAACACATTAAAGTAAAAATCAGTACAAAAACTATTATTTAGTTCCATATTCTCTGCCGAAGCTTCAA
>DUHK01000097.1 GCA_013330915.1 Methanosphaera sp.
GGTAATGTCAGGTAATCTGTTAATTTTATATTTTTATCTAAAGCGATTTTTTTATTTTCAGGAGACATAAATAATGCAAGATCAGCATAATTATATTGTGCTAATTTTAATGAGTTAATGATTGTGGATACTTCAGTTAATGGTTTTAGTCCATCTTCTGTTTCAACTTTCATATTCATCTTTTTGAATGATAGTTCTTCAGGCATGTCAATGATTACTTCTTCTGGTTCAATATCAAGTTTATGTGCTATGGCTTGTTCTGCTTCTGTTAAATATTTTTTGTCCATTTCTACAATTATTGATGGATTATTAAATTGGGCAAGGTTTATTGTGTCTGTTTTTTTATACAAATGTCGTGTATCTAAGTTTCTCATGGTTTGTTTAGGTATTCCTGGAGTATTACGTGTAATGTTTATTAAATCGCCATCATCTAAAAATCTCAATTCCTTTTCTTCTAAAACTTTGTCTTCAAGAAGGCGGGATAATGATACTCTAAACATACTGTTAACGATTCGTGTTGTGTGGTGTTGGTATACTGTAGGATACATGAAATATCTTGCTAATAATGCTGATTCGGCTGCCTGAACTCCTTTAGGTGACAATACCAGATCCTCATTATCATATGTTAAGCTATAAATTAGTCTTTCAGTGTCGATAACTCCATATGCTACTCCTGTATAATATGAATCTCTGGCTAAATAATCCATTCTGTCAACATCTAAATCACCAGAGATTATTTTTCCATATTTTGTTTTACCATCAATGATACTTTCTATTAATTTTACATCAAATTGTTCTTCAACTATGTCTGTAATGCTGGAATCAGATATGATTTCCTTGGTTACGTATTCATGGTTATGTTTTAAAGCTCTTTCTGATACGTGAGAGAATGGTGAATGACCTATATCATGTAATAGGCCACAGACTCTCAGTAATTCAACTACTTCTTTATCTAATTCTAAGGTATTTCCCACTTTATTTGCTAAAAAAAGGGTTCCTATAGAATGTTCGAATCTTGTGTGATTTGCACCAGGATAAACTAAATTGGTAAATCCCAATTGTTTAATCCTTCTGAGTCTTTGCATTTCTACAGTATCTAATATTTTTAATTCAAAATCTGTCAAATGCAAATCACCATGGATACTATCTCTGATAAATCCCATTTTTAACAACTCTTTAAATTATATTAATTCACTAATTTCCTTTTTGTTCAGTTTTTGAATTCTTTCAACACCGTTGATATCTTCAATAACTTTAGAAACAGATTTAGGAACTAAATCTTTCCATGCACCATTGTTTAATATTCTTTTTCTAACTTCAGTTCCTGAATATTCTGTTCTGTTGAATAGGGGTGGTTGTGTTACTGGAATATGTTCTTCTTCAAATAATTGTTGAACTAAACTGTTTCCGGAATATACATTATTGAAGGGTGGTGTTAACATTTTTACATGACCAACCCATAAGGAGTTACAAGAAATATCTTCAAGAGGAATTATATAATAACGGGATGGGTCTATGTTTTCTTCTCTTAATGCTTTTGTTAACATTAAAATTCTTTCACCACCAGTAAATGGATTAGAATTTGTATGACTTTTGTCAGAACTACCTATCCCAATAATCAATTCATCAACTTCTTTTAAAGTATCTTTAATTACACTAATGTGACCTTTATGGACTGGTTGCATTCTACCTATTAACAATCCTCTATTGCCATTCATTGTAATTCACTTTTCCAATAATTTCTAATAATTGTTATTTATTTTATATTTTTCTATTATTTATACTTTTCAATGATTTTTTAGCTAAAATTCTTTAACTACATTTAAAAATTTTATAAATTGGAAATTTATTCACAAATTCCTTAAATTTTACAACTTATTTTCCTTTTTTAATAATATTTACAATATTTTTTTTTGTAGGTGGATATTCATTTTAATATCGAGTAGAAAAATTTATATAACTTCTAAAATATAATATTATATAGTTATTTTTACATAGTCCTTTAGGGTAGTGGCAATCCTACGAGACTCTGGATCTTGTGACAGCGGTTCGACTCCGCTAAGGACTACTTTTTAGGAGATTTTTTTCATGTTATCTAATTATTCTGAGAAAATTATCGACGATTCTTTTTTTAATTTAATTAAACAGGATGGATCTTTAATAATTAATCTGAAAGGAAATAACAACGTATTAATATCCTCCTGGTTAAATGGTGGAATATCCCATAATCTAAAAAATGTAGTTAACTTAACAGTTGAATCCGACGATTATGGTGGATTAGATGATGGGAGATATGACAATTTTCAAAAGAATAAATTCACTGATTTAGGTTTGGATTATGAAAATACTGCAGGTTTATTAACTTCAGCTTGCATGGATAATTATGCATTTTCCAATAAAAAATATGAACAACTAGAAGTTACGGCTATAGTAACTGCAGGTGCAGATAAAAATGCTGTTAAAGCAGGTGATGGAGCCTCTTTTTATGAATATAACAACAACTATTTTAATACATTTGGTACTATAAACATAATCGTTATTATTGATGCTAATTTGGATGATGGAGCATTGGTTACTGCTTCCATAACGGCTACTGAAGCCAAATCTGTTGTACTACAAGATTTAAAGATTGAAAGTCAATATTCAACAGGTATTGCTACAGGTACAGGTACTGATGGAATAGCCATAATCTCAAATAAAAGCAGTAACAATCATATTGAAAATGCTGGAAAACATTCTAAATTAGGTGAATTAATAGCCAAATCAGTAATTGAAGCAACAAAAGAAGCTTTGTATCTTCAAACATTTATGTCAGCAGATTTTCAAAGCACGGTCTTAAGCAGATTATCACGTTTCAACATAACTTTTGAAGATTTTTATAAAGGTGTTTCAATTGATAAAACTACATATGCTTCAGAGTTTTATTATTTCAACAATAACAAACAAAACGTTGCTTTTGTAAGTATGGTATTAAACTTAATTGATGAAATAAATATGGGTTTGTTAAAATTAGAAGATATACTCAAACCTCTTAAAACATTATTTAAATCTTATCTGGATATAACTGTGGAAGAAAAAATAGAAAATGTAAATGATATAATAGATTTATTAATAAAATCCATAAATCATCATTTATTTGATTAATATTATTGGTAAATCTATTGTTTTTATCACGTTTTGTGCGAAACTGCCTAATAACTTGCTTTTTAATCCTGTTTGTCCATGAGTTCCTAACATTATGCAATCAGCTTCACTTTTTCTGGTTAATTTAACAATATCATACTTTGGACTTCCGAATATGATCATGCTTTCACATTCAACATCATTTTCCACTGCATAATCTATGACGGTCTGAATGTACTCTTTAGCTCTATTTTCCAATACATCATACGGTTTTGTTAAACTCTGGTCAATGATGTGGGTAACAATAACTTTACCGCCAGTTTTTTTAGCCAGATGAACGGCTTCGATTCCTGCTTTTTTTGATAGTTCTGAACCATCAGTCGGTATTAAAATTTTTTCAAACATTTTTTTTCACCTATTCACTTTCCATTTCAATAAAATCATCAGTAACCTTGTCTGAATCTCCTTCTTCTATGAGTTTACCATTGTTGATTAGGATACTTCTTGTTGATACTTCTTTAACAAATTCCATTGTATGACTTACTAATATAATTGTGGTTCCGAATTTTTCGTTAATTTTCTTAAGGGAATTAGCCACCTGTCTTAGGGTTACAGGATCTAAATCTCCGAAAGGTTCATCAAGAATTAGAATGTCTGGTCTTGATGCTAGTACTGTTGCCATGGCTACTCTTACCTTTTGACCTCCAGATAATTCGATGAATTGTCTTGTAAGAAGTGGTAAAGGTAGGTCAAGAGCTTCAAATACTGGTTTTGAGTATTCTATAACTTCTTCTGTTTTTATCTTAGGGAAGAGTAAATTTAATATTTCAGGACTTAAATTTATTTTTTCCAATTTGAGGATAGCTTCATCTTTGGACAAATCAGTTAACTGATAAATAATGTCTAAAGCTTCCTTACTTATTCCAATTTCATCAGCTTTCTTCAAGGCATATTCATAGATGTCATCGGTTTTTGGTGAAATTTTGTATCGTAACTGTTCAATAATAGGTGTATGTGGAGTCAATGCAAATTCCTGGTGCATGAAGCCCATGTTTTTTCTGACTTGCATTCTATTTTCCCCATATTCATCCATATTTATCCATTCACCATTCTTTAAAAATGCTATACTTCCGCTGTCCGGAACTTCAAACCCTGCAATCATTTTCAATATTTCTGTTTTACCAGAACCGGTAGGGCCAATAATTGATAATATTTCTCCTTTGTTAATTTCGAAACTAACATCATCAATTGTTAACACGTGACCTCCACGGAATAAATAGAAGTCTTTGGTTAGGTTTTTGACTTTTATGATAGGTTCTGTTCTATCCATTTTGGCAATAGGATAAACTTCTTCCTCATCTTTTAAGAAATCTGCAATAATTTTTTCAGGTGTGTCAATTTCCTTAACTTCTCCATTGAACATTAACATTACCCTATCTGCCATATATTCCTGAATCTCCGGTTGATGTGAAACTATAATGACGGTGGTATTGTATTTTTCATGTATTTTTTTAATGGTGTCAAGTACTTCTTTTCTTTTTTTAGGACTGCTCATGGTGGCAGGTTCATCTAACAGTAATATTTCCGGTTTTTTAGCTAACTGTCTTGCAAGAACAAGTCTTTGTTTTTCACCACCACTAAGTACTGGAGCAAAATGATCTGCTTTTTCCTTTAATCCAACAGTATCTAAAATATCCAAGGCTTCATCCATGTATTCGTCTTTTATATTTGTAATGTCTGCGGTAGTTTCGTCTCCACTTTCTATACCATATAACTTATGAATAACATTTTCAACTGCAGTTTTTGACCATAATCCAAATGATCTTTGTAAATGAATTGCTGTTTTTTCCTTTAGATCATTTTTATAATTGTTATAAGTTTTAGGGGTGATGACCATGTCATCAATAGTTATTGTACCTTCATCAAACGATTCAACACCCCTTAAAATACGCATTAATGTGGATTTTCCTGAACCACTAATTCCCATTATACCAAACACTTCATTGTCTTTTATTTCAAATGAAACATTGTCCAGTGCTTTAATTCTGTTATTGTCTTTTAATTTGTAAATCTTTGTTAAATTTTCTACCTTAATCATTTATTCAGCGTCCTTTATTTGAAATATCTCTATTATTATATTGTTGATTATTGATAATTAATTTTGAGTTATAAACACATAATTCATATAATTGAAATGATACATAATTTAAAAAAAATGAGTGTGGGAGGAGGTTATGGCGTTTTTTTGTGATTAGTACTGGTGATTAATATCCTAATAATATTTTAATTCCTATTAAGATTAGTATAATACCACCGATAATCTGGAACTTATCCCCAAAGATATTGCCCAATTTTTTCCCGATATATATTCCAACTATGCTGAATAGGAATGCTACAATACCTATTATAAGGCTAGGGAATAATGGGTTGGTGTTTAAAAAGGCAAAACTTAAACCAACGGCAAATGCGTCGATACTTGTAGCAATTGCTAGTAATGTGACTTCTTTAAAACTAAAGTTATCAGTTATTTCTTCTTCATCACCAGTTAAGCTTTCTCTTATCATGTTTAAACCAATCAGTAACAATAGGATAAATCCGATTATTGGGGCAATGAATGAAACAAAGGATGTTATGGTACTTCCACAGAAATATCCTAATAGTGGCATTAGTGCTTGGAAACCTCCAAAGAACACACCATACCAAATTATTTGTAATTTAGTCAAGTGTTTCTGTGTAAAACCCTTGGTAATTGAAACACTGAATGCGTCCAT
>DUHK01000151.1 GCA_013330915.1 Methanosphaera sp.
TGCTAATAGAATAATTAATCGGATAATAAAAGGTATCCCCTGAAGTATCCATCATTATTCTCATCACATAATATCCTAAAGGCACACCGAATATAAATCCTATTATGGAAAGAACTATATTTTGTGTTAAAAACAACCTTCGGATATTCTTGGTTTTAAATCCTACAACTTTCAGTGTAGCTAAATCACGTTCAACTTCGGTAAAGGAAAGAATTCCTAAACTATACAACATTACCACTGATAATCCTATTGCAAATATCAGCAGTATAGCAATCAAAAGATTTGCTGATTCCATTAGTTCATCCCAACTGTTTTGTAATTGACTAAAGTCATTTATACTCTTTATTCCATCAATCTTATTTTCAACATGGTCTTTTGTTACTATCATGCTTGGGGTGAAATTATATCCGAGCTCTTCTAGTTTTTTAGGACTAAGGGTAATTCCTTGATTGGCTGGATCGGCATATATTTCGTCAACCGTTGTATTAACCCATTTTTCATCACCGTATATATGCCATTGGATAACATCTCCTTTTTCAACGTTTAAGAGTTCTGCAGATTTTTGAGTTAAGCTCACTCCATCCTCGGGTAACTTGAGCGGCTTCATTGTTTTATCAGTTGGCGTAATCAAATCTGTCGAGTTATAAGCCATTAAATTGCTGGTTTTTGTTATATTGTTTGCCTTGATTTCTATTTGTTCGTTCATTACTTGCGTTCCGTTGTATTTGGAAGTTATTTCGTTTATCTGTGAATCTGTTGCATTGTCATCTATTATTAATTGGGTTTCATAATGATTTATTTTACCGTATTGCCAGGTTTTAAGGTCGTTCATACCATCATTTAGTCCCATAGCTGAAATTAACAACAGTGTACATCCAATTATACTGATGATAGTTACCAATGAACGAATCTTGTTTCTTTTTATGTCTCTGTAATTCCATCTGCCATTAAAAGTTAACTTATTCCAGATGAAACTTTTTTCAATAATTCCTCTTGTTGAATTTTTAGGAGCTTTGGGTACTAATGTTGATGCTGGTGATTCCTTTGAAATGTTTTTTGCAGCCAAATAAGTGAATATTACTGACAGACAAATCATTATCAATGCTACATATATGAATGACATTGAATATCCGGATTTCCAGACAGGCAATGTATAAAACGCACTCATTGATGGGAAAAATAAATAAGGAACAGTATTAGGTCCAATTATTAATCCTAAAACACATCCAATAAGTGTTAAATAAAATCCATATGAAATATAATGTAATGTGATTTTTTTATCAGAGAAACCCAATGCCTTTAATGTTCCTATTTGTGAACGTTGATGACTGACTATTCTGGTCATGGTTGTAAGTAATGTTAATAGAGCAACCACCACAAATATTAATGGAAACATATTACCCATGGTATTATGCTGATCTATTTCTGATTGGAATTGTGCTACGCTTGGATGATCATCAAATGGTACTAAAAGATCATAATCGATTTTTTCATCTAACTTTGATTTGTAACCGTCATCATCCGTTTTTATTAATACAACATTATAAGGAACTTCCATATCCAATGCTTTATGGGATAAATAAGCAAATCCATGTAGTTTAAAATCAGGTATTAAGCTATCACCCTGTTGATAAACGTATTCTGGAGAATAACCTAATCCTTTGATTGTTTTTTCTATATTTGTTCCATTCATTTCCAGTTTTATCTTGTCATTAATCTTTAAATTATGAGCATCTGCAAAACGTTTATCAAGCCATATTCCATTTTCATCGTCAATGTTTATTTCTTTGCCTTCAATTGGATAGTATTTTGAAATGCTGTTGTTTTCGACAAAATGTAATGTCACAGTAGGATTGCCTGAAATGTCTGCCGTTGATTTTAATATTAATTGTCGTTCCATTTGATTTGTTGTTTCTATTTGATTTATTTTTTCGAGGGTAGTGTTGGTGATGTTATCTGAGTACACCCATATGTCTGCCATGTTCGTGTCTTCATAAAATTCATCTACTGTTTGCTGTATTCCTGCTACCTCTGAACCAACACCTGTGAATACCCATAATGTTAGAAATGACATTAGAAATATTGCTATGAATTGGGTTTTATGTTCATTCATGTCCCGTAACATCTTTTTAAATAACATAAAACTCACCATTCTATTTCATCAATAGTTTTTGGACATTTATTTTCAGTAATCTTTTCTATCTGTCCATTTTTTAGATGTATAACTTTATTTGCCAATTTGGATAATTCAATGTTATGTGTAACTATAATCACGGTGGTATCATTTTTTTCACATAGTTCCAGTAGTATTTTTATAATGTTATATCCTGTTTTTGAATCCAATGCACCTGTTGGTTCATCACACAGTAACATTGATGGCTGTTTGGCAAGAGCCCTTGCAATGGATACTCTCTGCTGTTCTCCACCCGATAATTCTGAAGGAAAGTTATTGGCATGTTCAAGTAATCCAACCTCTTTTAAATACTTCAGTCCGTCTATTTTATTTTTGGATATGTCATTTATTAATTCTATATTTTCCAAAGCGTTTAGGTTAGGTATTAAATTGTAAAATTGGAATATGAATCCTATTTCTTCTGCTCTGTATTTTGTTAATTCTTTGTCGTTGAAATCGGAAATTGTTTGATTATTTACTGTTATTTCTCCACTTGTCACAGAGTCTAAACCGCCGAGTAAATTTAGCAATGTGGATTTTCCTGAACCAGATGGTCCTAATATCACTACAAATTCACCTTTATTTATAGTGAAATTAAGATTATCTGCTGCTTTAAGTATGTTTTTTCCTGTAACGTATTCTTTTGTTACGTTGTTAAATTTGATTATTTGTGACAAGTTTTTACCTCCACTGTTTTTAATAAAAAATTTATATTTTATATTATGTTTTTTGAAATATATAATTTTTAGGTTAACCTAAATTTAAAGATAGAAATCTTTGCATAAAATATTATTTATAAGTATTACTTATTTTTTCAT
>DUHK01000139.1 GCA_013330915.1 Methanosphaera sp.
CGTTGGTGACATCTATGATGAAAGTATTGCAAAAACATATGGCCTTGAAAAGGACCAGGTTGTAATCTTAATACATACAGGTTCAAGAGGATGCGGATACCAAATCTGTGCTGACAACCTTCGTGAAATGGATAAAACTGCAAAACGTTTGAAAATGAACTTGCCTGACAGACAGTTGGCCTGTGCTCCTATCGATTCTGATGAGGCACAGAAATACCTCAAGGCTATGGCAGCCGGTGCCAACTATGCATGGACCAACAGACAAATGATACAACACTGGACCAGGGAAACATTTGAAAACATATTCCAACAAGATGCAGACAGCTTAGGAATGCATGTATTATACGATGTTGCACACAACATAGTTAAAAAAGAAAGACATCAAGTAGGTAAGATCAAGAAAACAGTTTATGTTCACAGAAAAGGAGCTACACGTTCATTTGGTCCGGGCAACAAGGAAGTTCCACAGGAATATCGTGATGCAGGACAACCAGTACTTATTCCTGGAACAATGGGAACATGTTCATATGTATTGGCCGGTACTGAAACTGCAATGAAAGAAACATTCGGTTCAACAGCACACGGAGCCGGTCGTGTACTAAGTCGTTCCGGTGCAAAACGTGAATTCACACCAGAAGATATACAAAAACAATTAGCTGACAAAGGAATATTACTTAAAGCAAATTCACAACCGGTAATAGCTGAAGAAGCTCCAAAAGCTTATAAAGACGTTGATGCTGTGGTAAAAACTGCAAACGATGCAGGAATAAGTAAACTTGTTGCACAAATGAAACCTTTAGGTGTAATCAAGGGGTAGTCCTAATGATTGGAATCATAGGTGGAACTGGTACAAATTCATTGAAAGAAAATTATTCAGTCATACGTGAAGAAAACGTTACAACACAATACGGTCAAGCTCCTACAATAAGCTTTCTTGAAATTGAAGGAAAGGAAGTTGCATACATCCCAAGACACAGTGCAGGACATAGTGTACCCCCACACAAGATTAACTACAGGGCAAATATTGAAGCTCTGAACATGAGTGGAGTTAAACAGGTATTTGCAACAAATTCAGTGGGATCGCTGGATACCAACATTCAACCGGGAAGTCTGTTGATTCCCGACAACTTCATAGATTTTACACATAACCGTGTTTCAACATTCTTTGATGATGAAGTTGTTCATATAGACTGTACCGAACCGTATTGCAGTAATCTTAGAGATATACTAATAAAGTCAGGTGATGTTCATCCATATGGTATTTACATTGCAACGGAAGGTCCCCGATTTGAAACAGGTGCAGAAATTCAATTCTATAAATTGATTGGAGGAAAAGTCGTGGGCATGACCGGAGTGCCTGAAGTGGTACTGGCAAAGGAAAAACAAATGTGCTACAGTAGTATATGTGCCATCACAAACTATGCAGCATCAATATCCCCAAACAAGTTAACAACCACCGAAGTGATTGATGCTATGAAGGATTGTGAAGAAAAATTAATTCAAATAATTACAAAAAGTATTAAGAATACTAATGAAAATTTGAATTGTGAATGTCAAAATACCTTAAATGATGCGATAATCTAACAAATTATTTATGTTAAAAAGATTATAGTTATTTCAATGAGTCAAAAATAATAAAAGAGGATAAATATGACTAATGAAATTATAAAAGAAATTGAAGAACTTAAAAAAGAGAAAAATGCGATAATATTAGCGCATAACTACCAACCAAAAGAAATACAGGAAGTAGCTGACTTTGTAGGAGATTCCCTGGAGTTATGCATAAAAGCAAGCAAAATCGAAGATGCAGACATGATAGTATTCTGTGGAGTAAACTTCATGGCAGAAACCGCCGCCATCATAAGTCCACAAAAGAAAGTGTTACTTCCAGACAACAGGGCAAATTGTCAGATGGCAGACATGATTTCATTAGAAGAACTAAAACAAGCTAAAAAGGAACATCCAAACAGTGAAGTTGTATTATACGTCAACAGTAGAGCAGAAACAAAAAGTGAAGCCACAATAGTATGTACCTCAGCAAATGCAGGAAAAATTGTTTCATCACTTGAAGGTGACGATTTTATATTTGCACCAGATAAAAATCTCGGAATCTATTCGGCAAAGGCATCAGGTAAAAATGCAATAATCGTACCTGAAGATGGACACTGTTACGTGCACACAATGTTTAAGCCGGAAGACATCAAACAGGCAAGAATTGACCATCCTAATGCAAAAATCGTTGTTCACCCTGAATGTAACGATGATGTAAGACAACTTGCAGACTATGTTGAAAGTACCGGTGGAATGGTAAGACTTGCAAAAGATCCCGAAATAAACGAATTGGTTGTTGGTACTGAAATAGACCTTTCAACCAGACTTAAAAGAGAAAATCCGGATAAGGAGTTTTATCCATTAAGACGTGATGCATTCTGTTTAACCATGAAACTCATTACACTAGAAAAAATACGTGACGCACTTATAGAAGAAAAATATGAAGTGACAGTTGATGAAGAGATTGCAAACAAAGCACGTGTAGGTATTCAAAGAATGCTTGATTTGTCTCAATAACTATTTATCATCCTCTTTCTAACTTTTTTTAAACCTAACACCACAGGAGGTTAAAATATTACAACAATGAAATTCAAACCTTCAATGGATAAATCCATAATATTCGGAATTATAATGATTTTAATTGGATTTACCATATTGTTTACAAATTATATTGATTCCTTTGTAACACAACTGCTTTGGCCATTACTTGAAGGTTCATCTGAAGGAAAAACCGTCCTCTTCCTGTGGTTAATAGGATTTACATTAATCATTATTTCACTTATCAGACAAAACAAAGCGTTGTGTGATAAATTATATAAAGACAGAAATTATCATTTGAAGTACTTGAAAATTGCGATTATCCTATTGATACTATGTGCTTTCATAGGACTTTTCATTGAAGCATACATCAGACAGTCATTTGGAGTGTCATTTTTTACCATACTAACATCTATGAATCCAAGTACCAGCACCACAAGTCCAATGCATTCACATGCATATAAATCCGTCCTCGGAATTTTTGCAAACCATATCGTACCATCACACGTAAACACGGGTTCGTCAATATTGCAGTATGTGATGCCTTATGCACTGATTATAGTGTTGTTCTGGCCGGCAATCTATGTTTTGGGAGTTGTTGGAATATCAGATATGAATGATTTACATCGTTTCGTTGCCCTGATTGCACTTACTGTTGCATTGATTGGATTAATTGACGGCGGACTGTTTTCACAACCGTTTCTCATAGGATTTGGATTCCTGTTACTTGTATACTTCTCAAACGGCAGGATAGGAATAAAATATTTCATAAATCCTGTTGTCATAATGGGTTTTATCCTCCTGCTGGGCATGCTTATTGAGGTTGGAGGTAGTGACACAACCTGCCATACATTATATGTTGTCAACCAGACAGGACCTGTGGATATGGAAGAATTTAATGTGACAAACGTTGAAGTCAGGGATGATATGACAATTTACACATTGAATTCTACAACACC
>DUHK01000057.1 GCA_013330915.1 Methanosphaera sp.
ATTAAAAATCCAACTGCCAGTACAAGCATTAAATCTGTCATGTTTGTAATGGATGACATTGGATCCAGATCATCATCTGAGGTTCTCATCCTACTGCGTTTGAGGGACATGACAATCAACCTCCAATATGGTTTCAGCTATGTCGTATAGCATAGTCATATCTTCATTATACCATTTACGACGGATTTTAGCTATTACAAAACAGATTGTACCTGCAGCTAAACCAGCAGTGGTCGTGTTGAATGCAGTTGTAAGGTTGGTTGTCAATGTTATCATATCTCCAGCCCCAAGTGCTGCCAGACCAGGACCCATAGGAATGATGGTACCAAGCAGTCCACAACCGGAACCGACTTTAGCAACAATATCTACAGTCATAAGGGAACCTACAAGTTTTGATTCATAGTTTTCAAGTAAGTTTCTTGCAAGTACTTCTTTGGTATTTTTATTGTATGTGTCATCCAATTCAATAATGGAATTTAATAATTCCTTGTCGGAAGATTTCAGCTTTGCAGATTCATATACAATGTCAGCAATTTCTTCTTTTGTTTTGCACTGTGCTATTTTTTTGATAATTTCTTCTTTTTCTTCGCCGCTTATTTTCTTTCTACCGGTGTATTCTGCTATTAATGCTCCGATTTCTATGATTGCAAATATAATAAATATTATAAGCAAAATCATTACCGGTAATAATAAACTTTGGGCTAAAACATTTAATGTTCCTGTTAGAAATTCACCACCAGGTATTGTCGTAGCCATTCATTCGCCTCCCATTTAATATTTTAAAAAGTAACTTTTTCTTTTAGCAATCAGGACTCCTAATCCCATCATTATTAGTAATGCAATTACCATTTCCCAGAATGATGTTGTTGAATTGATTGAAATAGCTGATCCAAGTGTTAATAATGACACATTAGGTAATATCATCAGACATAAAACAAAATAAATTCCAATGAATATCATGAAGTTACCAAGTACCAGAGGGTACGGTTGTTTCATTCTTTTAACTATTTCTGAGGAAATAAAGTATGTTACTCCCATCACTACAACTAATGCCAATGCAGAAAATGATCCCAGGTAAACTGTAGATACTCCTGCAACAGGAGCCACCAGAATTACTGATGCCAATATTGCTCCGAAACAACATGGACATGGTGCTACAACGGCCATACAAGTTGCCGATCCCACATCCTTACCTGTTACCTTCCAGTCATAAATCGTCTTGAATCCTGTGATAACAATTATCAATGCTATTACCGCAAAGATTGCTCCACTGTACCCATATACTATATCGTATACTTGTTGTGTGAAAGGTTGACAGATATATGAGAGTAATATTAGTCCTATAGCATAGCCTGCTAAGATTAAACCGATTGTTTTTCTACGTATTCCTGAAAATCCTAATGCTAAACCTATTTTTACTCCGAAAACCAGCACTGCTGCCAGTATTCCGTATTGCCAAAATTGTTCTAGCATGTTTATCACCCCACATTAATTATTCCTGTTAAAAATTTCAAAATTAATACGAGTATAATCTTATTGATAAATATACTTCAACAAAAATTATTGAAATAATATAAAATATATTTTATTTATCATTATTATTTAATATTATTATAATTTAGTGTATTATAAAACAATCATCAATAACATTTATCATACAACACAATTTTTAATTAATAATTTAATAAAAAGAATAAAAATTTAACGGTTCAGTTATAATAGTTTTATTAAAAAAACATTTAATTTAAATAATTAAAAATAGAGAATAAATATCATGGTAAAAAATTTTTTTGATTAAAAAGAAAGATTTTAAACAAAAAAATCGTGTCAAATAAACAAAAGGAGGGCTAACAATTAGATTTAAAGAAAACAAAATACTATTATCATTTATATTAGTTATATTTGTCATTTTAATGGTAAATTGTGTTTCTGCTACAGAAGACAACAACAATGAAACATATACAAATGATGAAAATATCGACAATAATATTATTAATGATAATGATATTCCATCTGTTGATGAAAAAACATATGATGTTACATCAGAAAGGACTCTTACGAAATCAATAAAAGACACACCGCATTCACAGGATTACTCTACAAAAACAGCAACTGATGAAAAGGAACAGACAAACATCTATATGTACACCAGAAGCGGAGATACAAAAGACACCACCATCAAAGTAAGCGGAAAACTTCAGACAAATGGAAATGCATTAAAAGGCGAAATAATCAAGATCACAGTAAACAAGGATAGTTACACCGCAAAGAGTGGTGGATACGGATACTTCACAGTAAACCACACAATCACAAGCTACGATGATTTGAATGTAACATTTACCTATGCTGGAAATGACAGGTATTCATCCAGTACTAACTCAACAGTTTACACAGTTAAAAAGCCAACCAACCTATTCATGTACACCAGAAGCGGAGATACAAAAGGCAGCACCATAAAGGTAAGTGGAAAACTACAGTACAACAATGGTGAAGGTGTAAAAGGAGAAAAAATTACCATTAAGGTAAACGACAAAACATACACCGCAACAACCGGTGGTTACGGTTACTTCACAGTTAATCATACCATCACAAGCTACGATGACCTTAACGTAACATTCACATACGCAGGAAGCAGCAAATATTTGTCAAGCAAAAACTCTACCGTTTACACAGTCAAAAAACCAACCAACCTATTCATGTACACC
>DUHK01000165.1:0-2532 GCA_013330915.1 Methanosphaera sp.
CTGATTATATCTTGCAGGAGGTTTGGTTTCCTTTTCTTCACTTTTAACTTTTGCTTTGGTTGTTTCTCCCTCTTTGATATCAGGGAATTCCTCATTTTTAACTTTTTTATACTGATAAGGATCTAAACTTAACCAACCTTCTTTTGAAATTCTCTGTCTTGAAAATGCAAATTCCTCTCCGCCAATGTCCAAATCCACTTTAATTGATTCAAGTTCTGCAGGTTCACCAAATAAACTGATGAAACGATATGTTATCAGGTCATAGATTTTTTGGTAATCCTCGGATATGTCCTTAGGTATTGTACCTGTAGGGTGTATAGCAGGGTGTGCCTCATCTGTTTTCTTTCCTTCATTAGGTTTGAAAGGTTCCTTTAACTGTTTAATCTTATCCTTGAATTTTGGATTTTTTGACAGGTCACTTAGGATATTTGATAATCCCAATGATTCCGGCAATTTTTGTGATGAAGTTCTTGGGTATGAAGTATATCCTTCAACATAGAGGTTCTGTGCTATCTGCTGTGTTTTTCTAGGTGTGAATCCGAATTGAGCATATGCTTCAGACTGTAATGTTCCAAGTTCAAAAGGATACGGTAAATCCTTTATGGATTTTTTATTGGTGATTTTAGTAACTGAAGCATCCTTTCCTTTACATTGCTCAAGAATTCTGTCAACTTCTTTTTTGTCAAATATTTTACCTTTTTTGTGGTCGGCCACTATTCCCTTTTCTATTTTTGCTTTGATAACCCAGTATGGTTCCGGTACAAATTTCTTAATTTCCTTTTCACGTTCTGTTAAAATTGCGAGGGTTGGTGTTTGAACTCTACCTGCAGACAATTGAACATAACGATTAGTTACATTTAAAACAGAATCTGTCATGGATTTTGAAATATTTACACCGAAGAGATAATCCAGAATGTGTCTTGCTTCTCCACTGTCAGCCCAGCTTTGATCATCCTTTAATGGATAAGCTTCGGAATACGATTTTATCAAATCCTTCTTTGTCAAGGCTGAAAATTTCATTCTGAATGATTTATCTATGGCATCTTCTCCGCAGATGTATTTTAATGCATTGTATCCTATTAAGGTTCCTTCGGTATCGTAATCGCATGCATGAATATATCTATCAGCATCCTTGGAAAATTTCTTTATGGTATCGATGTAATTTTTTACATATTTCTTTGATTTGTCCGTTTCATACAAAGGCACCCATTCAACGTCATATAACCTTTTATTTTTTTTATTTGTTGCTTGAAGTGAAAATAAATGACCTACTGCAGATAGTACAGTGGTTTTTTCACCATTATCCTTTACTATTTCATAATAAGGCACTCGTTTATATGAATTTTTAACAGGTGAATCCGATAAAGCCTGAGCAACTTTTTCTGCAACTTTAGGCTTTTCACATATAATTAATTCACTCATAAATCATTCTCCCATCAGTATTGTATTTTTTTCTATGTATAAGTATTATTTAATTTTATTAATATTAAACATTTAAAACAAAAATCTAGTTAAATTAATTCTCTATAAATTGTTATTTTAACAAATCATATAAATAATAATCTAATATTATTTGAAAAAATTATAGATTTAAGAAATGACATATTATATAATAGAAATAAATTTTTTTAGAGTGATGTTTTAATGTTAATAGGAATAATTTCTGACACACACATACCTGTTCGCAGCCAATCAGTACCACCAATAGTTTTTGAAGTGTTCAAAGATGTTGACCTGATATTGCATTGCGGAGATATTGAAGTAAAAAGTGTCATTGAAGAATTAGAAGAAATCGCTCCCGTAATTGCTGTGCATGGAAATTGTGATCCCTACATAGGATACAATACCCATGAAATAGTTGAAGTTGAAGAAGTAAAAATTGGTATAACACACGGAGTAGTATATCCCAAAGGAGATACTCAGCAGTTATATTATTTGGCAAAGGAATTGGAAGTGGATATTTTAGTCAGCGGACATACACACAAACCAATGATTCAGCAGGAAAATGATGTGTTGTTATTAAATCCTGGCAGCCCTACACAACCACGTTTAAGTGAACCAAGCGTTATGTTACTGGAAATTAATGGGAAAGAAGTTGACGCCGAAGTTGTTAAAATAGGAAAGCCAACTTGTAAAGCATTGGATTTTTCACAATTTAATAGGGGGAACTGATATGAGCAGATGGAAGGCAAAACATGACAAGGAACATTATTATAAGCTTGCAAAAAAACAGAATTATCGTTCAAGAGCATCTTATAAATTAAAACAGCTTGATAAAAAATATGGATTGATAAAACCTGATTATAATGTTGTGGATTTGGGTGCTGCTCCGGGAGGCTGGAGTCAGGTTGTTGCAGAAATTATTGGTGAAGAAGGTGCCGGCCAAATAATTAGTGTGGACCTGGAATATATAAAACCCATAGACCATGAAGCATACACAGGAGTTAAAGGAGATTTTACAAGCGAGGATGTGCAAAACACCATTATTGAACTGATTGATGGTAAGGCAGATCTCATACTATCCGATGCTTC
>DUHK01000165.1:2653-5462 GCA_013330915.1 Methanosphaera sp.
GTTGCAGTATCCAACATATGTGATAATATTCTTAAAAAAGATGGAAATCTAGTTATGAAAGCTTTCCAGGGTGAAGCTTATCAGGATTTAGTTAAAAATCTTAAAAAGAAATTCAGAACTGTAAAAACTACAAAGCCAAACTCCTCAAGAAAAAGAAGTTCTGAAATGTATGTGATTGCAAGAGGTTTTAAAGCTCCGCGATAAAAAAAAATTAAAAAATAGTAATTTAACCAGCTATTTGACTATAAATGTCATTAGCTTCTTTTATCAAATTTTTTGTTTGGTTTAACTTATTTTGAATGTCCTCTTCTGATTTTCCATTGTTTATGTCATTTTGAATTGACGTAAGCATTTGATTACATTCTGATAATTTTACTTTTCCAGTGTTGAAATTTGTTTTTATACTTGGATCAGGATCAGTACCTAATTTTTTGTTTAAATCAGTATATTTCTTGTTGATTTCATCATATTGAGTTTTAACTTGATCCAATTGATCATAAGCTGAACCACTACTTACAGTTGTAGAAACAGAATTACTTAAACCTGAAACTGCAATGTATCCTATTACCCCTATTGTCAACAGTATTAAAAGTACTCCAATTAAAGAAATGGTTAATGAAGTAGTTTTAAACAATTTTAACCTTGATTTTTTCATTTGAAACCTCGATTTTTTATATATGAGTATCTGTATTATTACACTAATTCATATTATATAACTCTTTAATTTTTTAAGTATAAAAAATATCTTAAAAAAATAGGACTATGTATAAAAATTATAAAAATTATAAGTATAATTTATGACTACAACAACAGCAGAAAATAAAAATAATATCAGATCAACTGCATCTTCCATAGTTAAATTGGAAGAATTCTTTAGTGAATTATGTAAAGATGAAATATTTGCGGTTTTAGATGTTTATCCAGAGGAAAAATCTGTTATAATTGACTATAACAGTTTGGAAATGTTTGATCCGGATTTGGCAGATTTGTTACTTGAAAAACCGGATGAAACCTTGGAAGCTGCAACAACATCAATTAAAAATATTGATCCGCAGCGAAAAAATGCTCAATTAAATGTTAGATTTTCCAATATTCGTAACCACGTTCCATTAAGAAAGTTACGAAGTGAATACATTGGAAAATTCATAGCTGTAGACGGAATCGTAAGAAAAACTGATGAAATACATCCACGTATCATGACTGCTGTTTTTGAATGTAGAAGCTGTATGAGAATACACGAAGTGGAACAAAAGTCCAACATCATACATGAACCTGCCGTATGTTCAGAGTGTGGTGGAAGATCTTTTAAATTATTGCAAGAAGAATCACAATACATGGATACACAAACAGTTAAATTACAGGAACCACTGGAAAACCTGTCAGGTGGGGATCAGCCAAGACAAATAAACATTGTTTTGGAAGACGATTTGGTGGATACACTTACTCCCGGAGACAAAATCAGAGTAACAGGTATTCTCAAAACTCTTCGTGATGAAAGAACCAAACGTTTCAACAATTACATTTACGGAAACTTCTTCGAACCTCTTGAACAGGAATTTGAAGAACTTGAAATTAGTGAAGAGGACGAGGAAGAAATCAGACAACTTGCAAGTTCACCGGACATTTACCAGAAAATCATTGATTCAACGGCACCATCCATTCAGGGATACTATGAAGTAAAAGAGGCCATAGCTTTCCAACTCTTTGGAGGAAGTGCAAAAATTCTTGAGGATAAAACCCACATGAGAGGGGATATGCATATCCTTATTGTTGGAGACCCTGGGATTGGTAAATCACAGATACTTAAATACGTTTCAAAATTAGCTCCCCGTGGAATTTACACCAGTGGTAAGGGTACAAGTGGTGTAGGGTTAACTGCAGCAGCTGTTCGTGATGATTTGGGTGGATGGAGTTTGGAAGCAGGTGCATTAGTACTTGGTGACAAGGGTAATGTATGTGTGGACGAACTTGATAAAATGCGTGAAGAAGACCGTTCCGCAATTCACGAAGCTTTGGAACAGCAAACCATTTCCATTGCAAAGGCAGGGATTATGGCTACATTAAACAGTAGATGCAGTGTTCTTGCAGCGGCAAACCCTAAATTCGGAAGATTTGACAGATACAAGTCCATTGCAGAACAGATAGATTTACCTAGTCCTATTCTATCACGTTTCGATTTAATATTCATCATTGAAGACAAACCGAATGCTGAAAGAGACCACAGTTTAGCAGGACACATTCTGAAAATACACCAGGACAGAAACGTCAACTATGAAATCGATCCCGAACTGATGAGAAAATACATTGCATATGCACGTAAAACTGTTCAGCCGGTTTTATCCAAGGAAGCTGCAAAGGTTCTTCAGGATTTCTATGTAACCATGCGTAGTGGAGCCATAGATGAAGAATCACCTGTACCTATCACTGCCCGTCAATTAGAAGCTCTTGTCCGTTTATCCGAGGCCAGTGCAAAAATACGCCTTAGTCCTGAAGTAAGCAAGGAAGATGCTGAAAGAGCAATTAAATTACAGGAAGACTGTATGAAACAGGTAGGATACGATCCTGATACTGGAAAAGTAGACATAGACAAGGTTGAAGGAAGAACATCAAAATCAGAAAGAGATAAAATAAACATATTGATTGATGAAATCAGGGAAATTTCAGAAGAATATGGTGGAAGCGCTCCTAAAAATGTTATTTACGGAAATCTGGCAGACAAATACAACATTTCTGAAAATAAAGCTGACGATATGATTAACATGCTTACCAGTAAGGGAGTAATATATTCACCTACAAGTGACCATTACAA
>DUHK01000173.1 GCA_013330915.1 Methanosphaera sp.
TTTGTTTTTTATGTCGAATCTTGCGGTTGTAAATGGTTTTAATAATAAAGGGAGAGTGCTGCTTTCTTCTACTTCATATGTGCTTTTACTTGTTAACGGCGTCCATTCTGCCTGTATTCGTAGTTTTTCATTATTTTTAACATCCTTAACGAATTTGAAAGGTTTGTCATGTGAAACCAATATGTTTTCATTTAATACAATTTCATTGTTGATTTTAAGTTTTTTAAGATCAACATATATTGGAACACGGGTACGGTTTTTGTCTCTGAAGTCCATGCTTCGTGTTGTAATTTCAACTGTTCCACTGTTAATGCATCTTATTGTAAAGTCAATTTTTCCTTTTGAACTTTCTATAATCGTTCCCTTTCCTTCATCATTATTAAACCATATAGGACAATATTCGGTAGAGTTCTTATCATTATTTTTAACGATTTTTATGTCATTATTTTTGGATCCTTTGTTTTTTATGTCGAATCTTGCAGTATTGAATGGTAACAGCTGTGGATTTTCACTTTTTTCATATCTGAAATTACTTTTATAATTCAAAGGCAACCATTCAACATAGATGTCAATTATTTCCCCATCTTCAACATCTTTGTTGTATCTGAATGGTTTTTCATAAGAGATTACTCTGTTTTTATCAAGAATTATCTCATCGTCCACGATGATTCTGGTTAAATCTATGCTAAGGGGCATACGTCGTGAATTTTTATCCTTTAATTCAAAACCCCTGAAGTAGAATTTTAAATTTCCCTCTTCAATACATCTTACCTTAAAATGTAAACTTCCATTATAACTGGTTACACTTAAACCTGAACCGTCTGCATTTTTAAATTTGTCCAACACAATTTTATGTTTTGTGTCCTGTGGAAACTCTTCAATTTCCAGTCTGTTGTTTTCCCTGTTACTGTTTTTCAAATCTAAAATAAGGGTGTTGAACTTGTCCAATAAATGATGGTACATGAAATTCTCATGTTCTAACCTTTCATTTTCATCAAGTAACAGTAATTCATTCGTGGAATTGACATCCAGAATATTTCTATAAAATTTCAGATTATCTGAAGTTAATGTTAATACCAAATCAGAATTGTTCTCTTCTCTAAATTCTTCAATTCTCTTTTTCAGGCCGGCAAAATAACATTCGTTATCTTCACTATTAAATTCATATACTTCTCTGAAATAGTTGAAAATTGTGTTTAAAATGTGGTATTTGTATATTCTGTACATGTTATTGTCTGTGAAGAAATTTAGGAACTTGTCAATCATCTTAAAGAATTCTTCAAAAGATTTTTTTCTTCCGTTTTCATAATCAACAGCCCCTAAAATCTTGTTGAGCGAAAGTGGAGATTCGTTTTCAAGCAACATGTATTCCTTATGAAAACCTGCCTTTTTTGCTAAAAACATGCTTTCAAAATAAAAATTTATATTATTCCATTCCAGTGGATTTGCCGGTATAGTTATTTCGTTTTCTTTAATGAATGATGATTTAAACAGGTTGAAATTATTTTTTGGAAGGAAAAATAATTCCTTTGAAAGAGTTCTTGGGTGGAAAATACCTTCTATAGATGTAAAATCATCATAAAATGCACTGTATTCATTGTTTATTTTCGGTGAAGAAATCATGATGTCTAATTTGTTGTTTTTAGAGAAATCATATGCTTCATTTAGTTTCATTTGATCAAAGCAGGTATCTATGTCACATAGTAATATATATTCTCCATTAACCTTTTCAGGCAAATTATTTTCAGATTCATCAGAATCATATACGAAAATGTTTTTAAATTTTTTATCATATGACTCTAATAATTCAAGTACAGCTTTCTCTTTGTTGTCTGGAATACAAATTATTTCATTATGATTCATATTGATATGGCTGGTAATGTCTTTTAAATATGAATCAATCTTTTCTAATTCATCATTCATATAAATACAAATGGACATGTTTTTAGTACTAATTTAAATCACCTTACTAAATTTTATAAACAATGAATGAATTTTCTTTATTTTCGGTTATATTTTCCAAATACTTATCGAAATTAATGGAATTGAAAAATACATTTTTGGCCTTTGTTGAATCCTCAAAAGAGTATTTATCTTCATTACAGATAATAGGATATTCCTTTTCAATATATTTGTAATGTAATCTGGCTCTTTCAATAAATTTTTCATCAATATCTTCATTTAAATCTCTGAAAATGCAATAATCGTTTTCATCTAATTTTTCACAATACTTCTTCAAATCATCATATTCAATAATTTCAACTGAAGTTCTACCGCAGTCAGTTAAATCATTGGCTTTCGATTTTTTAGTGTTAATGATTTTACAGTATTTATAATAGTAATTTATAGATTCGAAATCTGCTAAAATATCCTCTAGTGAAGTATCGTCATCTAAGAAGTAAAATACGTTAATTTTATTAATCACTTCTTTATAATCGAAGTTGATACAATTCAGAATATATTTAAATCTGTCAGTATACGTATGATTTTCAAGAACGTTGTATAGGTTTTCTTCACAAATTTTATTAATGGATTCCTCGTCGAGGTCCAGTTTGTCTTTCTTATCCAGGTATAATACATTATCTCCAAACAAATCGTATACTCCTTCTGAATAGTTTGAAAGAACGAATGTGTTAGAGGACATCAGTTCAAAAACCCTTCGGGCAAACATGGTTTTTGATTTTTGGATGGTGTTGATGTTTATTTCCATTTTTCCTTCTTTGTAAACAGATGGGATCTGGTAATGTTCAACTTTGGGATAGACATATTTGCTGTATTCTTCAGGATAGAAAAATTGAGGATCCTCTTTTTCAGAGTTTCTGTTGTATATTTTTAGTTCATGGCCGCTTTTCAGGACTTTTCTAAAGATGTTGTGCATATCTGCACATCTGTTCTTGTATTTGCTTGGCCAACTTCCAGCAAAGATTACCTTATCACTGCGCTCCTGAGTTTGTATGGGATTGAACATTTTAATTTGTGAGGCAAACAATAACGGAAATACGTTTTTATGTCCTCTAAACTGATATTTTTTAATGCAGTCCTCGTCAGTTGTGAAAATATAATCAAAGTTCAAGGCCATATCAATGAATCTATCAAAAGATGGAGGATCTTCTTTATTCCAGAAAATACTAGGGATATTATTTTTTTTACAATGTTCTATTATTTTTAGCAATGTTTTTTCTCTACCGGTACCTTTCTCAAATTGCACTGCAATTTTTCCTCCCCATGGGGCATAATCATTCTCAATGGCATTTCCTTCGATAATATTTTCTCTTCCTACGCCTCTCCATGATGATTCGCAGAAAAATAAGTCGATGTCATTGTTTTCGAATACATCCTGCCAGGTATCTGGTTCCAGAATGAATGTATTAAATTCTGGACTGAATGAATTGTAAGTGAAGGTGTCCATTATCACAGCTACATTGATGTCTGATAAATATGGGATATTTTCATTTGTTACTTGATTATTGCTTTTTGAACTATTCATATTAATCACTAATGAATAAAACAGTTTGTTCCTAATTGTTATGTTAAATTATGTAATTGTTTGAATAAATTATTTTTTATTAGTAAATAGTTAGTCAAACTTTATATAAAAATTCGATATATGTTTTTTTGTAATATCCTTGAAAAAACGATATAAAAACACTTGTTCGGAGATTTAAAGATTTAATATTCTTTATTTTTTTAAAAAAAAGAAAATCGTTTTGAGAATAATAGGAATTTGTACAATTAAATTTCAGTAATCAATCAATTAAAATATAAACAATGAAAATAAATATAATTATAATACAGATATTAAAATTCTTTTCACGATTAAGTGAAAAAGGGATTATTTATCGTTATATATAAGGATATTTAATAAAAAAAGCTCAATAATTGAAAAGATATAATTGTAAATAACAATATTTAATTACAAGTGATTTGAATGAAAATAGGAATCGTATTGGGAACCAGGCCAGAAATAATTAAAATGGCTTCGGTAATAGATGAAATAAATAATACTGGAAATGAATGTATAATAATACATACTGGCCAGCATTATGATGAAGAAATGTCAAAGCAATTCTTTATAGATTTAAAATTGCAATTGCCTAAGTATAATATAGGTAGTGGATCAGGCACTGCACTACAACAAATCAGTAAAATCATTTTAGAACTGGAAACAATAATCTCTGAAGAAAATATTGATATAATATTAGTTCAAGGGGATACCAACGCTGTTTTAGCAGGTGCATTGGCTGCAAACAAACTTAAAATACCTGTGGGGCACGTTGAAGCAGGATTAAGGTCTTTCGATAAGAACATGCCTGAAGAAATTAACAGAATCTTGGCAGATAATTGTTCCAGTATCTTCTTCGTACCTACAAAAGAAACGGCAATAAACTTACAGAACGAAGGAATAAATCATGATGCAATTCATGTAACCGGTAACACAATCGTTGATGCATGCTATAGGAATTTGGACATAGCAATTGAAAAAAGTAAAATTAAGGAAGAAATAGATTTTGAAGATTTCATAGTTCTAACATTGCACAGGGCAGAAAATGTGGATGATGTTAACAGATTGGAAAGTATTGTAAACAGTTTAATAAACATTAACCACGATATAATATTCCCAATACACCCTCATACAAAAAAATCATTAAAAAAATACGGATTATATGATAAAATAATAAATGCCGAGCATATACAAACAATTAAACCGGTAGGATATTTGGATTTCCTATATCTCTTATCAAACAGTAAACTTGTATTGACAGATTCTGGTGGAGTTCAGGAGGAAGCAATAACATTGAATGTACCTTGCATAACCTTAAGATACAACACGGAACGGCCTGAAACCATTTTAGCAGGTGGAAATGTATTGGCAGGTACAAATGAAGATGAAATAATGGAAAGCATCAACAATATTCTAAATAACAAGGATGTTTATGACAAAATGTCAAATGCAGTCAATCCTTATGGTGATGGAAACAGTTCAAAAATCATATTAAACATAATCAAAGAGTATTTTGAAGAAAAGGTTTTCAACGAAAATTGCAAACAACAAATACTTGATTTTGAAGGTTATTATCTTAAAGAAATCAAAGAAAACATTACAGTACACGATTTTGAACAAATAAATGAGAATCATAAAATTGAACAGATTTTCTCAAATGGTTTGCCGGAATTAATAGAAAAAGAAACAGATTTAAATAATAAAACTATTATTGTGAAAAAATTCGAATCAAAAAATTAATATCTAATCAATTGTTTTTAATTTACATCCATTATTTTTATTTTTTTT
>DUHK01000085.1 GCA_013330915.1 Methanosphaera sp.
TTATAAAAATTATATCTTTTGGTTTGTTATAGGAGGCGGTAAGATTAAGAGAAGTTTGATTTTGGTTCTCTTAGTTTCAGTATTTCTAAGTGTTTCGGCACTATCTGCTGCAGACACAAATGCTGATCATTCTGCAATAAATGATTCGAATAATCAAAATATTGAAAATTCACAAGCTAAGAGTGTTACCAATATAGAATCAAATTCTATAGAAAATAAAGTAAGCAATGAATATGAAACTATAACAAATGTAAATTCATCAGACAACGAAAAAACAATTACAAAACAGACAACAAATAACACAGATACAAAGACAGCAACAACATCAAAAAAAGAAATAACAATAAAATCAAATTCAATCACAGCATATGCATTCGATACTATTAATATCAACGGAAATGTTTCTTATAAAAATGGTGAAAAATTAGAATCAGCTAAAGTGGCCATTAAACTTAATGGAAAAACAATTAATCATACAACAGTATCAAACGGTGTTTTCTCAGCAAAATATGAATTACCTAAGTTTTCAGCAAAGGATTACAATATAACCATTGTAGTCGGGGAAACTAGTACTTCATTAAAAGCTACCAAGAATACTGTATTAACCATTAAAAGACAGGATATAAAAGTATCCATGTCTGACATAACTGCAGCATCTGCTTCAAAAGTAACCTTAAGAGCAAATGTCACATATGCAAATGGAACTTTAGCTAATGGTCAAAAGGCAGTATTTAAATTAAATGGAAAAACAATACTAAGTACAACGGTCGTTAATGGTGTGGCAAGTGGAAGTTATACAGTTCCAAGTGCTGCTAAATCATACTCATTAATAGTTAAAATTGGTCAATCAACCATATCAAACTATAAAGAGACAAGTTCTACTATCACAGTTACAAAACTTACACCAACTATTGAAAAGGACAATATAATATTTGTTCAAAAGGGTAGTTATGTATACTTACATGCAGGAATAACTGATATCGGTAATGTTAAAGCTACCGGTAAAGTTTCCTTCAAAGTAGATGGAAGAACCGTTGCAACCGTTAATGTTATAAACAACTCAGCAGATTACAGATACCTCGCAGAAGTAAAATATGGTACTCATAATCTGTCTATAGTATATGGTGGATCATCTGGATTAAATTCCGTAAGAACAAATACCACTTTAAGAGTACAGCAAGCTGCTGTCTCAACATACTCTTACTCAGAAATACTTGATAAAGCTAATTCAACACACGAATTTATCCTGAAAAACAACAAATTACCAAATTACGTAACAATGAAAAATGGAAATCAGATTACAATGCCTGATTTAGCATTTATGTTTGCGGAAGCAATAACATTTAATAATTCATATCACAATGGTGGTTTTTCAGGTCCGGAAATTCAATACAAATCAACAAATTATAACTTTAACATACCAAAAGCGGATTATGTTTCACTGGCAAATAGGTTAATTAATTTCTATTTGACAAACGGATTAGCTCCAAACTATATGAATACAGTTAATGGAGAAAAAATAGGTTTCAATGAGACAGTATATACTTTAGCAAAAACATTATCATTTGTAGGAAGAGAAAATTATTTACCAAACTATGTGACAGTTCTTAAAGTGAATAATTCACAATCAACTTCAGGCAATTCTGGTTCATCATCAGGTTCCAGTTCCAGTTACACTTCTTCAAATAGTGTACCTTCAGGATATGAAAAATATCTGGTAGATGCCAAAAATGCTCAGGTCAATTCAACTGCAATTAAAAATGCTGTTCAAAAAGCAGTATCTGGTGTTTCAGGTATTTATAACCAAGCAGTAGCAATTTTTAATTATGCGAATAAGGTAACTAGTTACAGTAGTTACATGAACACTAGACGTGGAGCTGTTAAGACTTTACAAGATGGTTTAGGTAATTGTTGTGACCAAGGTCATTTGTTACTAAGTATGTATCGTACTGCGAACATACCTGCAAGATATTGCCATGCAACCTGTTATTTCAGAAGTGGTCTAGTAATAGGTCACGTATGGGTTGAATGTTATGTGAATGGAAAATGGTACTCTTGTGACACCACATCCAATCAAAATTCATTCGGTAATATTGTAAACTGGTATTCAAGTTCATCAGTTAACAGATACATAGAATTATATTTCTAATTGGATTTTTATCCAAAAATTTATTTTTTTTTATTTCTTTTTATCTATTTTTATACCAATACTTATTTAATTTATAACAAATTATAGAAGTTAGATTTTACAAAACTTATAATATATTAAAATTATTATTATCACATTATTCTTTTTAATAGTTATATGAGGGATGTAATTGAAATTTAGTTTAGAACTTCTACCAAATGAACCTATTAAAGATATAATTGAAGTAATTCAATTTGCTGAAAATATAGGTTTTGAAAATGTTTGGATAACAGATCATTACAACAATAGGGATGTTTTTGAAGTCTTATCAATTGCTGCTTATGAAACGTCCACGATAAAAATGGGATCTGGTGTTTCTAACCCATATGTTAGAAATCCTGTAACGATTGCAGCTGCAACGTCTACATTAAATGAAATCTCTGATGGACGGGCAATATTGGGAGTAGGTCCTGGAGATAAGGCAACGATGGAAACATTGAATTTGTCATGGGATAAGCCAGTCAAAACAGTTAAAAATGCAATAGTTTCAATACGAAAATTATTAAATGGTGAAAAACTGGAACAGGGAGCTTTTTTAAATGGTACTAAAAAAGTAGAAAATAAAATTCCAATTTATATGGCTGCTCAGGGACCAATGATGTTAAAAGGATCTGGTGAAGTTGCAGATGGATGTCTTATCAATGCATCTAATCCAAAGGATTTTGAAATAGCAATACCTTTGATTAAACAGGGAATATCCAAGGCAAAAAAATCATCAAAAGACTTTAATTTTGCTGCATATACTGCATGTAG
>DUHK01000081.1 GCA_013330915.1 Methanosphaera sp.
GAGAGAAACAATTTATATTCAATAATAAAAATGCTCGTCAGGATGCTGAAATTTGATGAATCATGGATTACAATGAATCTGGGATTATCAGACAACAATTTGACAATCAAGATCTGTAGCCTGTTGTGGACATTGTCTGCACCTTTATATCCTGTGGGTTTGAGGGTCTACCTGACGCCCGAAATAAACAAAACACTAATTAAGACGGATACAAATGTTAAATTTGATGTATTATTATTCAATATCTTAAAAATATTATCTTTGGTTGTTCAAAGAAAAAAACTAAGGGACACTATAAAAATTTTCATGAAGTAGGTTATTTATGTTTTCTAAAATGTTCATTATGGATGAAATAGTTGTAGGTGAAAGAAAGTTGTTTCCAATAGCTTCTATGGAAATAAACTATTTGAGCAACACATTTTTGGGTATAAATTATACAGTAGTTGCTTTTAAAGTAATAGAAAACGGTTTAACATATTGGATAAATAATAATTTATCAAAAAAAGAGTTTAAAAATATTAAAAGGTTAGTAGAAGAGAAGTAATTAATACAAATATTTATATGCTACTTCTATATCTTCAGCTTTCAAAGTCTTTCGTCCTTCAGATTCAGCATTTTGTAATGCCACTTGAGTAATATCTGCAGAAACATCTTCAAATAATTCTGATAATGCTATTTTAGCATCTTCACTAACTCTTTCAGCTCCACCATTTTTAATAATTCTTCCTAATGGAGTCAATGGTAACTTTGCCATGAGTTTTCCTCCAGAATTTAAAATAAATAACTTATTTTCTTTTATATAAATAAACATATTCATATTTTAGACAAAAATGTTTTCTAAACCAAGATTGTTCAGATAAATTTTTAATATTTTTTTTTTAATTCTAAAATATACACTTACTTTCTAATCCATCTTATTAATAATTTAATATAATTTGAATAAGCAGTAATATATTACTTTTGATTGTTTTTTCAATTTTCTTACTTTTTGATTGTTAATTATATCATAAAAATTATTATTGAATATGCAAATTGTTATTGAATAAAAAAAATTTTTAAAAAAAGAATTATGGGGGTTAGAATAAATCAACTCAAGTGGCTTATTTTAATTTTGATAAAATTTCCCTTGCTCTTTCTGAATTTAATGGGATGTTGAATTCGTCTTCAACCTGTGGCCTGTATATGTTGTTCATTGAACAGAATGGGATTATTCTACCATCCGGAGTAGCATAATGAATTACACATCTGCGAACTCTGTCTTGATCAAAGTTAAACGGATCCATAAAGTGCATACATGAAATTAACAATGCATTTACGTGGAAATCACCTAAAGCTGCATAATCTTTTTTAATGAATATGTTCTTTAATAACTCCACTACGTCTATAAATGAAGGGGATTTTTTAGTATCTACAGTTTTTGGTAATTCCTTCAATGCGCGTGCAATTGTTTTTGTTTTTGAAAGTTTTGAATTCTTTTGAATGTCTGGAATACTTTTCTCTATTAAATTCATGAACTTGTCTACGTCAATAAAGTCAGTGATTGGGATGACACTGCCATCTTCCTCTTTAAATACATATGTTCCGATACCACAGTGTTCGTGACAGGTTAATGTAACTTCGGCTTCAGTACCATTCATTGCTGCTATTAAATCTGAGATTGGTGCAACTGTTGATGCAGAATAAAATGCATCCTGGGTTATGTTGAAATCAGTTTGTTTTTCAACGTTTTTCATAAAGTCATCTATGGTGATACGTTGCTCTTCAACCTGGTCTGAAGGTGTTCTTCCTGCAAAGGAAACCGGCTGGAAGTTAACTCCTCTTATAACATCAATGTTGTCCAATGCAAACTTAATAATGTCCCCTACTTGATCGTTGTTTATTCCTTCAACCAAAGTTGGCACCAGTACAATACCTAAATTGGCTTTTCTACAATTTTCAATAGCTTCAATCTTTTTACTTAATATGTTTGCATTACGGGTTTTTATGTATGGTTCTTCAGTTACTCCGTCAAACTGGAGGTATACAGTGTTTAAACCTGCTTGTTTTAGTTCCTTAGCTAAATTTTCATTATTTGCCAATGCAAGACCGTTTGTTGCAATTTGGGTGTGTGTGAATCCTTCCTCTTTAGCTATTTTAATCAGTTCAACAATATCCTTTCTGACTGTTGGTTCTCCTCCGGAATATTGTATTGCAGGTGTTGCAACAGGTTGGTTTTTTCTTAAATTTCTGAGCATTTGTCTGATTTCATCTTGGGATGGCTCATATAATGTTCCTGATTTTGCAGCATTAGCAAAACATATTGGACAGGTTAAATTACACCTGTTTGTCACGTCTATTAATCCGAGTATAGTTTGACTTTCATGTTCCTTACACAATCCACAATTTGAAGGACATTCCCCGTCAATTTTTTCTTTCAAATTGTTTAATTTATGTGCATCGGCACCGTATTTCAAAGCTTTTTTATATGCTTCTTCATCATGCCAGTATGTATTGTCAAATTTTCCATGTTCAGGACAGGTTTTGGTTATGTATACTGCATTATCTTTTGTGTATACTTCAGCGTCCAAAATTTTTAAGCATTCCGGACATAAACTTTTTGTTTTAGAGATTGTTGACATTAATTCATCCCCTAATATCTTTTTTTTATGTTCAAATGATTTTTATAATAAGTATTTTTCTGTAATGATTAATAATTAATTATTCTATTTGTAAAACATATAATATACTTTTTATTACTTTTTTGTTTTAATTTTCTTTGTTTTTAATTATTGAAAAATTAATTAGTAGTATTATCTTTAAAAGAAAATTAATATTAATACTAAATGGTGGATTCGTATGTTTTAGGTTAAGACAGTTAAAAGTTATTG
>DUHK01000168.1 GCA_013330915.1 Methanosphaera sp.
CAGCACTTTTTGAATATTATTGTTATTTTCACAATTTTTTAATCTTTTCATGTTAAAAATCTTATCATTTTTTATAATTCTCTAGACAAATATAACACTTAGCTAATATAATGCGGGATGACAATATGGGCCAGACCGACAAGAATCTATTGAATGTTATGTTGATATTCAAACATCAATATTATATTATTTCCAAAAAAAAACAGGAATACCAAAATACCACAATATCCGTATAGATAACATTTATTAATTTACGTGGAGGATTTCCATTTGACAATAATCAAAGTTGAAAAACAAATATATACAAAAGACGGCAACGTAAATATAGTTTCAGAATGCCTGACGGATGATTTAAGGCCTGTAACTTCAGGTAAGATAGCCTGCATACTAAATGCCAATCTTCTTGTCGACATTCAGGAGGTGACAACAGGAAAAAACACGTTCACTTTCAACATTTCAGGTCACCTTCAAAAAAACAAGGAACATCTCTTAAGACTTGAATATTCAGGTTCTATTCAGGCAGAAAAAAAGGCAGTATCATCAGTTATTCTTTATGATAAGAAATACGATCAAAGTATAGATGCGCAAGTTGTTGCACAGGATTATTTTACAAAAAGAAACGAAACATTCAATTTCACCTCAAAAATCAATATTCCTGACGAGGTTGTCATAGAGGGAAAGGCAGTCTTGAAACTTAACAACAAGACGATAGCACAGACACAAATAGTTGACAACAAGGCCCATATCGAGTTTAAGGTGCCGAATATGATTTTGGATGAGCATGTGATGTTATGGATGTACATGACCAATCACGGAATCTTTGCCACCTCATCCATGCTACATCTTTTGCCTAGAATACCTGTTGTGTCAAAGGAGTATTATGAAGACAAGGGTGTAACAAGACAGATAAGGGATGTTCTAAAAGAGGATGACATTGATAAAAAAGCAGTCAGCGATGACGATACATTAGTGTCCAGGGTCAAAAAAATATTTGGAGGATAATACACATGTCTTTTGATGATTTGGATTTGACAAAAGAAGATTTTGAAATGATAAAGTGTGTGGGATTGGATAATTATCTTTTTCTTACAAACGATTCAAACTATGAATTAATCCAGCATTACAGTGAGAACTTTCAAAACAGGTTTGATGAAAAACGTTTCAGGGAAAGTTATAATTCAAAAAAACAGTACTGTGAGGATAGAGGAATAGAATACCGATTCTATGTGGTTCCGGATAAAAGTGTGATATGCAGGCAATACCTGCCATTTACGCCGAAGAGGTTGAAGAGAAACTATGATTCCATCAGTGACATTGTAAAAGATTACAGTGAAATTCTGGATGAAACAGACTTTTACAAAAGTGATTCACACATTAACTTCAAGGGTGCTTTGAAGTATTCGGCCCAGATAATGCATGACATACGCTCTCAGGTTAGCAGCAAAATGTATCTTGAGGCATTGAAGGAAAACCTGGTTCATGAAAGGATTCGTGTTGACGGGGATTTATGCAGATTTAAAGATAAGAGTGAATCAAAAAAAGAGATTACGGATTATTATAAGTTTAATCTGATGGAATATTCAAACGTGTACCAGTACTTTGATGATGCCTTTGAAATGCCGGAGGAATTTGCCAGGGTTGGAAAAAGGGATTCCTTTTATATGAGAAACAGGTTAAGTCTTTCTGACATGAATTGTCTTGTGCTTAGAAGTTCGACGGTGATTCGTTTTCTTGACCCGTTAAACGTATTTTTCAGAAGTATCTTTGCCTACTGGGATCACTGGTATTTCAACACTGATCTTATTGAATGGTACAATCCGGATATTGTCATAGAAATAAGGCCTGAAAGATTTCTTGAAAACATGAAATATGAAATAATAGAGTAAGCATGTGAAATACTTACCTTAATCACTACTTTTTTTATGGGCACTTATCAGGGTTATGTCCTCAAAGAATATGTGTTCTACAGCTGTGATTTCGGCATCAAAGCCCATTTCTTCGAACATTTCAAGGGTTTTCTCGTTATCCGAGAGTGATGACTGCACCAGTTGTATCCGGCCTTCATCCTTCAAATACTCGGGAGCTTCTTTAATAAAACGGTCTATTACATCACGACCTGTTTGTCCACCATCCCATGCCTTTGAATAATCATCATCAACATGTTCTTCCTCCATCACAGGTAGATAAGGTGTGTTAAAAATTATCAAATCATATTCTTCATCAATATTTTCAAAAAGGTCACTCACAATAACGTTAACATTTTCTCTGTTGTTAAGTTTAATGTTGGCTTGTGCACATTTAATTGCATGCGGGTTTATGTCCGTGCAGGTTACTTCTTTGCAATCATATGAGGCACTGATGGAGACAAGTCCCGTCCCGCATCCAATCTCCAAAACATCATCATCCCCGTTAATAATGAGATTGTCGATTAAAAGAAAGGTGTCCTCTGCAGGTGGATAAACCTCGTCACATTCATCGTATTTGACGCCGTTATAATTCATATCATATCCTCCAAGATTTTTGAAATTTCAAGTATTTGCTCTGGACTGAGCTTAAAGACCTTTTCATCAAAGAGAGGATTGTCAATTGTGCTTAAAATATTCTTCAATTCCTTTTTGTCACGTTTAAGTTCATGTGCAGACTGAACCAATGCCTTCCGGGCCTTCTTGTTCTTATGCTGGAAGAGTGCTCTTGTCACGTCATCAAAGATATCGTTTAGTTCAACATCATTTTTTACAACAAGCTCAATGACTGCACTGTTTACCTTTGGCTGAGGCAGAAATGCCCTTGGAGAAAGGGTGTCCAGAATCCTGATATCAGCCCTGAAATGCAGTGCCACAGACAGCCTTGAATACTCCCTGGAATCAACAGGAGCATTCATTCTTTTGGCAAATTCCAGCTGATACATAAGAACAGCCCTTTCAAAGTCATAATTCAAAAGTTTAAACGTAACTGGTGAAGATATCTGGTATGGCAGGTTGGAAACAACCTTGTCAAAGTGTGGAAAATCAATCTTCAGGGCATCATCGTTAATGACTTCAACGTTATCAACATTCTCTTCAACAAGTCTTTTTCTTAGAACATCAGCTATCACAGGATCCTTTTCAATGGCAACGACCTTTGATGCCCTTTTTGCCATGGGAATAGTCATGGTACCTATTCCTGCTCCGATTTCCAGTATAATCTCATCGGGTTGAATATCTGCAAAATCCAGTATCCTGTTTAATTTGTTGTTGTCAATCAGATAGTTCTGGCTTTTGTTTTTATCTAATCTGATATTGTACTTGTCTAGAATTTCTCGTGTATTGTTGGGCATAGCAATGTCTCAGGTTAAACTTTAATATAAAAAAATAATTTTTCGTAAAAATAAGGTGGTTATAGTATTATTTTTTTTAAGATAAGAAGTAGAGGATTGATTTATCGGTATTGATCCAATAAATCCAAAATATTTTGCAAGGTTTCTGTTTCGAATGTTCCTCTTTCCTTTGCAAATATTAATCTTAAGTCATCAAGATCTTCAGGCATCAAATCCACTACTTTCACTGCTTGAGCAGGAGTAAGATATTCTTCAAGTTTTGTTACTAACTCTTTAGCATCATCCGCATCAAGAAGTGCAAACTTACTGACATAGTCAATAGTTAAGTTTTGTTCATATGTAAATTGGTGGCCATCGACTTCGTTATTTTCATCAGCTTTCTCTTCTACTTTTTTCATTAGAATTTCTTTTGCTTCTGATATTGTAATAGGTTTACTATCAATGACTTTTTTTCCAATCATCATAATCACTCTTGTACTTGTAATTTGAGATGTTCTGGTCTGATAATTAATTCTTTAGCTTTGTTACCGTCTTTGATAGCGACAAGGTATGCTCTTCCT
>DUHK01000086.1 GCA_013330915.1 Methanosphaera sp.
TTTATTGTTAGGAAAAAGTGAAATGAATTATATTAAAGAAATTTACAAAAAGTGAAGGTAATTCAAAACAATAATATGATTAATTAATCATTATCTTATATTTATTCATTTAACAAAGGATTTACATTAAATCATTTTCAACATAGTCAATTACATTAAGCATAAAAAACAAAGATAATAACAAACAGAATTTATTTTCTTGATTATAATGTTATTTATTCATTTATGTCAACAGGACTATAATGACTAAATATTTTTTTTTACAGAAATCAATATGAGAGGAAACCTCATGAACAAAAACCAATTAAACAAAACAGAACTCTTTGCAATACTCACCGGTATTGCAACATCATGTCTGATAATAAGTAACATAATAGCTTTTAAAACATTTACATTCATGGATTTAGTGCTGCCATGTGCAGTAATAATATTTCCGATAATATACATAGTGGATGATGTTTTAGCAGAAATATACGGATTTACAAAGGCAAGACACGTAATATACCTGGGTTTTATAATGAACCTTGTTGCTGTAATATTGTATAACATAGCAATTGCCTTGCCTGCACCAGTCTTTTTTGAAGGGGCGGATGCATTTAGTCTGGTTCTAAGCAACAGCCTGAGGGTGTTGGTTGCAAGTTTCAGTGCATACTTCTTTGGAAGCCTTGTAAATGCATATGTAATGGTGTATTTGAAGGAAAAAATGGAAAATAGTTTATTCTTCAGATGCATAGTGTCAACAATATGTGGTGAAGGGCTTGATGCAATAATATTTATTACAATAGCATTCTATGGAACTATGCCAAACATGGTATTATTGACCATGATTATTGCACAGGCAACTTTCAAAACAGTATATGAGATAATAGTTTATCCAATTACAAGATATGTGATAAAAAGAATCAAACAACTGCCTGAATAAGACAACAATTTTAAACATCTTTTCTTTTTTTTCATAATTTATTTTCTAATATATTTTCTTAAAATCTTTATAAAATCTAAATTTCATATATAATAACATACTCTTATTATGATGATTAAAAAAATTTTAATTAATATAAATGGGTTTAATCAAATAAAAAATATTTTTATGGGATAGAGTATTATGTTAGATGGTTTTTTTAAATTTAAAGAGAATTATACAGATATTAAAACCGAAATTATTGCAGGAATAACAACATTTCTGGCAATGGCTTATATTCTTGGTGTGAATCCAACTATGTTGGCTCAAGGGGGTATGCCCTCAACGGCGGTATTTTTTTCAACGGCGTTGGCCTCGGGAATAGCATGTATTGTTATGGGTCTGATATCCAATTATCCTATAGGTGTGGCTCCAGGTATGGGAATGAACGCTCTTTTTACCTATACGATAATTATATCCATGGGAAATTCATGGCATGCAGCATTGGCGGCAGTTTTTATATCAAGTATCATTTTTATAATAATAACTGTATCCGGTGTCAGACAGATAATACTTAATGCCATTCCTCTTGATTTGAAGTTGGCAATAGGTGCGGCAATAGGATTTTTCCTTGCCTTCATAGGATTAAAGGGTTCCGGAATAATTGTTTCTGATCCTTCAACCATTGTTGCAATGGGAAATATAATGTCTGCTCCTGCACTTCTGGCAGTACTGGGAATATTCATTACATTAATATTATTCATTAAAAAAGTACCTGCAGCAGTATTTCTTGGTTTAGTAATTACCTCTATTATAGGTATTTTGTTTACTTTAATGGGTTTTGGTGTGGGTGATGCTGCAATTCCGGCAATTCCAACTCAGATAGTTTCCTTCAATTTTGATACTTCGGTATTTTTAGGATTTACTTCCGGATTTGTTGAGTTGTTTAAAAATATTCCTAATTTAATAGTTATTCTGTTTTCATTATTGTTTGTTACCTTCTTTGACACAACAGGTACATTAATACCATTGGCCAAAGAATGTGGATACATCGATGAAAAGGGTAATGCGTCCGGTATTGAAAAGGCATTTTTAGGTGATGCTTTAGGTGCTCTGATAGGTTCAATTTTCGGTACCAGTACATTATCTGCGTATGTTGAAAGTGCAACAGGAATTGCAATGGGTGGTAGAACAGGTTTTGCAGCCATTGTCACGGGAATAATGTTTTTATTGTCATTATTCTTTGCGCCGGTGGTATTGTCCTTGTTCACATCTTCGGTAACAGCATCTGCTTTGGTGATAGTTGGTATACTGATGATTGCCCAGTTAAAACATGTTCACTGGGATAATCTGGTTGTTGCCAGTTCAACATTCATAACCATAATAATGATGATTTTAACCTATTCAATTTCATTGGGTATTGCATGGGGTTTCCTTGTTTATGCCATTGGTAGTTTGGCAAGTAAAGAAACAGATAATCTTAACTGGATAACCTGGATAATGGTATTAGTATTTGTATTATTCATATTCTTCGGATTATAAGGTAAGATATATCTTTCAATCATCTCCCCTTTTTATTCTATTTTTTTTTAATAAAGTTTATTTTTAAACATTTTAATGCAATATTATTTTTAGTAAACCTTTAAGATTCAACATGTTCTCATAAGGATAATAAAAAAATCATTATTCACAAATTGGAACAATAATATATACTAATAAAAATAGATTATTATACATAACTGATGATTAGATATATAATTCAATATTTTCTATTATAAACTGGTGGGGTTAAAGAATTATAAGAATTATGTATGATTCATCGTAAAGGATTAATATGGGGAAGGAATCTGAAAATGACTAAAATAGTTCACATGTCTGATATGCACATAGGTTTTACACAGTTTAGGGAAGATATTCTATTAAACACAATCAACAAAATAAACAAAATGAGACCAGATGCAGTTGTAATATCCGGTGACATAACAGATAACGGATATTACAGGGAATTTGTCAAGGCAAAGGGATACATTGACCTGCTTATTCCACCAACCATGGTAATACCCGGAAATCATGATGCAAGAAATATAGGCGATGAAGTTTTCGAGGAAGTAATAGGGCACCGTTACAGTTCCCTGGAACTGATAGATTCCAACATTAAAATAATAGGACTGGACAGCAGCGTACCCGATCTGGGTCATGGAAAAATAGGCCGGCTGCAAAAACATTTTCTGGAACATGAAATAATGGATGCCAAAGAAAGAAACATGTTTACCATAATTACTGTTCATCACCACATAATATCAGTACCAAACACAGGCAGGGAAAGAAACGTATTAAGTGATGCGGGAGATATACTGCTTCTGCTTTTACAAAACAACATAAACCTTGTATTGTCCGGACATAAACACGTTCCACACGTGTGGAAAATGAACGACACCCTATTTGCCACTGCAGGTACAGTTTCATCCATGAAACTGCGAGGAAACACCCATCCATCTTACAACGTCATCGACATTGATGATAATCAGATAAAAATCACCCTGGTAAATTCTGATGGAAGCACCCAGGAACTGACACCACCCTGAATAACATGGCAGCATTATATGGATTTCCATATTAAAAACAGTGGTTTAATATAATTAATATAACCCAAACCCTTTTTCAAATACTCTTTTAATTAAATCTAATCCCCATTATTTGAACAAATTGTTCAATTTACCATAATAAAATGGATAATTCTCAAATTATCGTTAACGCTTTTCTATTTTTGTTTGAAATTTCCTAATTTTTAAATGATTTTTTTGAAATAACACTATCCCTTTTAGAAATATAATTATTCAAGTTAAAATATAAAATATAATATAAACTCAAATAATTAAAAGACGTGATACAAAATGTGTACAGTAACGAATTTATCTGCAGATGATCATTACTTTGGAAGAAATTTGGACGTTGAATCATCCAATAATGAAACAGTAGTCATAACTCCGCAAAATTATCAATTCAAATTCAGACAAGTTGAAAATATTGATTCACACCATGCCATAATAGGAATGGCCGTGGTTGTTGACAATTATCCTTTATACTACGATGCATGTAATGAAAAAGGATTATGCATCGCAGGACTCAATTATTATGAAGCCAAATATCAGGACTTAAACGAAAACAAGGATAACATCACACCATATGAATTCATCCCATGGATATTAAGTCAGTGCGAAAACGTTAAGGAAGCAGTGGAACTAATTAAAAACATAAACATAGTAAACATAGACTTCAGTGAAGACATCACATTAACTCCACTTCACTGGATGATATCAGATAATGATGAATCAATAGTTGTTGAACCAAATGAGAATGATATAATCATATATCCAAACCCAACAGGTGTATTGACCAACAGTCCATCTTTTGATAAGCAACTTTTTAATCTGAATAATTACAGACATCTCTCCAGTAAAACACCAAAAAACAACTTTAGCTCTAATCTGGAGCTGAACGTTTATACAAATGGAATGGGTGCAATAGGATTGCCTGGAGACTCATCAAGTATGTCAAGATTTGTAAGAGCCAATTTTAACCTTCAAAACATACTGGTTGGACATACCGAGGAAGAAAACGTAATCCAGTTTTTCCATGTTCTTGACAGTGTATCACAAACAAAAGGATGCACTGAAGTTTCACAGGGAAAATATGAATACACTCTATATTCATCATGTATAAATGCCAATCAGGGAATATACTATTATAAAACATACTTTAACAGTCAGATAAATGCAATAAACATGTATAATTATGATTTAACTGATGATGAATTGGCAATATATCCATTGAACGACTATCCAGAAATCAATTATCAAAACAGTAAAAAAGAAGAGTACATGTTTAACTAACCTGTATAAACCCCTTTT
>DUHK01000012.1 GCA_013330915.1 Methanosphaera sp.
AGTTCAATTGAAGAAAAAGAAAACGAAAGACAGGTAATGCACATTAAACACTTTTCAAGAAGCATATCTCATCAGGCCTGGTTTGATTATCTGGATGAAGAGGTCAATGATTTTATTGCAAAATATCCTGAGTATGAGGATATGATTTTAGAATAAGACTTTTTTTTTATTTTCTTTTTTTGGATTTTTTATAAAAATTTAAATGGGGGAGTTTATATGTTATATCTTATAAAGCTTTCATTTAAATCACTTAAAACAGGCAACATGTCCCTTTTATGATTTGCAACAAACTCAAAAGTACTAAAGAGTATTGTGTACATTGCATTTAGTTTTTCCTGATCATCAAGAGTTTTTATACTGTAATTGAGATTATGGTATTGGCTTTTGTCCGGGTTGATGGTCATTGTCGGTGAAATGTATTTTTCCAGTATGAATATTATGTCGTTGCTAACGGATAATCCGACGTTCAGGGCTTTTTCAATTTTGTCCTTTTCCAAATCATTATTTTCATTTAAAAGTTGTATTAATGATGTGTAGCCTGTAAAGTGGTCTGGTATATAATATTCCTGAACGTAGTGTGATGCAAATTCGTTGGCTATCTTGAGATAATCGTTTTGAAGTGTTAAATACCATGCGAAGGATTCGACATAGAGGCTTTTTTCGATATTGAGCAAATGCATCAGTGATTGTTCTATGATTTCGTTGAAGAGGTGGTGTGTTAATTCGTGTATAATGGCACCAGGTATCATATTGTGTGGTGTATTTCTGTTTAGGTATATGTGGTTGAATGAATAATAACTGAAAAGATCCAGTTTTCTGTTGCTGTTGGCATATTGAACCCTTGCATAGGGTTTTGCTATTTTTATAAGATGCTGGATTTCAGGATATTCTGGAAATACCTGATAATTTTCCATGCCGATATCTATTATGTTGTTTAGAATGGAGTCATATGCCGTGTCTGTAAGAGGTATCTTTTTTAGTAATTCGATGTTGTTTGAACTGAATAGCTTGTAGAAGTCTTGAAATTCATTTTTAAAATAGGCATAATTTCTAAGCTCTTCCTCACATTGTGTACACTGATTTGTATTAATCTGATTTTCATGTCCACAATTTTTGCATATAATAATATTGTCCATTTTTTTTCTCCATCACTTCTTTTCATATATACAATTAATTATATTATGCTTTGTATATATACTTATGATTTGTATCGTGTTGTGTTATTAATGTTGTTGGGATAACATCATATGATATAATAGTAGTATGAACTCAAATAATATCACTATATAATTTTCATCAAAAAAAAGACACATGTCTGCTAATAAACATAATGTTATTAGGGTATTGATTATTAATTTCACTAAAAATAAGCAAATCAGATGAGTAAACCCATCTGATTAAATAAAAGATTCGAAGTTATAATTCTTTCATGGCTTTTCTTATTTCATTTTTAAGAACTTCGACACATTTTTCATCGTTTTCATTCATTCGAACTGTACATTCAGGTGTCAAACCTTCTTTTTCAAGTATTTCAGGAACCAGCAAAACCTTATCGACACTTGCACCCTTGTCTTTGAGGAGTGTTGTTGTACAGTTTTGAGGGCAACCGTTCACGGCAATAATCTTACTGCTTTGTGCAAGATCTATATACTTCTGTTTTCCACCGGCCGTTGCCACTATACAGCATATTTTATTTCCGTCTTCCTGAGATACATCATATACAGATGCTCTTGCCACTTCTCCGCGTGGATTCATACCACTGCATGCACATAATACTATATTTTCCATTTATTCACCACATCCTACAAATTCAATTTGTGATTACTCATATATATGTTAAAATATATTAAAATACTCTTATAGATTTTATTTTTAGGATATACAACAATTCAGTTTAGAATATCATTAAATATCAGGGATATGTCATATAGACCTATGATATTTAATAGTTATTTGAACATATTATTAATATAAAAGAAAAATTTATAATTAGGTGATATATATGAAAGTATTAGGAGTAGTAGGAAGTCCTAGAAAAGATGGTAACTGTGATGTTTTAGTAAAAGAATTTTTAAATGCTGTTGATGCTGAAACAGAATACATATTCCTAAATGAAAAGGATTTAGCAGGATGTAATGCTTGTATGGGCTGTGTTGAAGGAGATTGTGTAATTCCTGATGATGGAAATGAAATAATCAAAGCATTACTTGATGCTGATGTATTGGTATTTTCCTCACCAATATACTATGGTCAAATTACTGCACAGGCAAAATCATTCATAGACAGATTCTATCAGATTTCAAGAAATCCTGAAAAATCATTGGAAGGTAAAAAAGTTGTAACTATTTTCACACAGGCACAACCTGAAGACGTATTTGGTTCATACATTGAATCATTTAAAACAATGCCTTTCGGATTCATGGGTATGGAAGTTGTAGGAAATGTAACAGCTATGGGTACCCAACAAAAAGGTGACGAAGAAGAGTTACAAAAATATATTGATGAAGTTAAAGAAATTGCATCAAATTTATAACTTTTCTTAATAATATCTAATCCCCTTTATTTTATTTTTCTATTTTTATTTTTAATCAGTCGGAGTGATTTGTTTATGGATGACAGTGATATAATTATAAATAACATCTTAGGGAGAAAAAGCGTCAGAAATTTCACAAGTGAAAAGGTTGATAGAAAGGATCTTGAAATGATTGTCAGAGCGGGTATGAGTGCTCCTTCAGGTGTAAATCTTCAGCCATGGGAAATAATTGTTTTTGATGATGAAAAAACACTGGATTTTATGGTGGATTTGCACGAGTATTCTAAAATGTTCAGGACCGCTACGGCAGGAATACTGGTGTGTGCAAATATGGATAGAACAATGGAACAATTCGACCAGTTATGGGTTCAGGATTGTTCTGCATGTACCCAAAACATGTTACTTGCAATCGAGGCACTTAAACTGGGTGGCGTATGGTTGGGAATATATCCTATTGAAGAGAGATGTCAAAAATTAATAGATTATTACAAGTTACCTGACAACATTATCCCTTTTGCCCTAATTGCTGTGGGTCATCCATCATCCGAAGTAAAAGCCATGGACAAATGGGATGATAAAAAACTGCACTGGGATAAATGGTAATTATTCTATAAATTACATTTTTTTTAATATAATTTATATTAATCATATATTTTTTTTTAAAAATTACTAATTCTAGTT
>DUHK01000131.1 GCA_013330915.1 Methanosphaera sp.
TTATTGCTAAAAACAGTAATATATAAAATAATATGAAGAGATTGGAATTTTATTAGATTTAGAAATTCTCAAATAAAGACGGATAAGATAAATTGGATGTGAAATTAGATTAAATATTTTTAAGAAAGATATAGTAAAGTATATAAATAACTTCAAACATAATTTATATTGTACTCTTACAGTACAGCATGATAGTCCCATAGGGTAGTGGCAATCCTCCGGGTCTTTGGAACCTGGGACAGCGGTTCGACTCCGCTTGGGACTACTAATATTTTTCTAATTTTAACAAAATTTTTATAATACTTTCTGCAAAATTATATTTATAATTTGGGGAGATTAATCATGCCTTATCAAGATCCAATTAAAGAATATTTAGATGAAGATCCAGAAAGGAGAGTAAAATTATTTTACATATACACCAGGATTATGATTATTTCAACATTTTTAATAGCCTTCGGTGTAATAGTATACATTCTGATAACATTTGGAATAATTTAATTTACTTTATAATTATATATTTTTTTTCTTAATACCTCTGCTTTGGTCATTGCATTTTCAAGAATTCTATCACAAACCATTATTGTAGATATAGGATAACCTTTTTTTATTAACTCATTACTTGAAGAGACATCATGGATATTCTGGTGTTCAGGAATATTATATCTTGAATCTTCAAGAGAATATGGAACTAATTTTACAGTGAAATTTTTTAAATTTGGAATATCCACCTTCATGTCATTGCTTGAATCTATGTGTGCCTTTGCAAGATTCATTTCAAAACTTTTTTCAATACATTCAAAGGTGCCCTGAATTCTTGGGTTGACTTCAATAACATATACCCTATTTTTTTGTAATATGAAATCTATTCCATTTGAACCCAGTAATTTATACATTTTAGATATTTTAGTAGAGATATTAATTAGTTTTGGGTTGGAATTAATTAGAGGGGTGATGTTTCCACAGTATAGAAAATCAGAAGCTCCCAACAATTTTGAACCGATAATTTGTTCTGATGTTGTTACCATATCTATATCATGATTTTTGTAGGATAAAAATGAACTGCTTACATTATCCCCTTTGATATATTCTTGTAATATTATTGGATCATCAAAGGATATGTTTTCATTGAAATGTTTAATTCCCACACCACCTGTACCTTTGATGGGTTTTATTATAAATTCCTTTTCAGGATAATTGTTAACAATTTCCTTAGCTTCATCCACAGAATCAATTTTAAATGTTAAAGGCATTAAAAAATTTTTATGGAGTTTTTCATACATTTTAAATTTGTCTACGATGTTCTTATTTTTTTTATTACCTATGATTTTTGATGAAGGAAATCTATCTATATTGACATCACTTGTGAATATTATATAGTCAACTTCTTTTACATAGTTTAAAGCCAAATCTTCTATGACTTTTAAATCAAAAGTATCAAATGATGAAGGCACTATTAATTTATCAACATACCTCTTTTGATCTTCAAGTTCAAAAAAACTAGTTGCATATACTGTATAACCCAGTTGCTTTAATGATTTTGATACGGCTCTTGTATTTGAACCGACAATTAAAATTTTAGTAATAATAAGACATCCTTAATTTTTAAAAATATGTGTATAAATAAAAATAGTAATTTAATTAATATAAGTCTTTTGAAAAATAGTTTTTTGATTAAAATAGGGAAAGGATAAAAAAAAGAATAATTAAGGAAAACCCATAATTATTCAGATTCTCGAGCATCCATGTTACGTTTAATAACTTTAAGCTGTACGAATTGTTCCCTTTCCATTTCCTCTAAACGCATTTCAATAAATGAAATTGTGTTGTTAATACGAGGAATCATTACATGCTCTAAAGCATTTACTCTTCTTTTTGTTGCTTCAACTTCTTTAGCTAACATAATAATTGTTTTTTCAATTTCACCAAGTTCAATGATAATCTTAATTGATTCCTCAAATTCCTTAGCTGCAATATCCAAGTTTGCAGAAGTTCCTGCAAAACCGTAACCTCTGCTTATTACGTCATTGTGAGTTGATTTACTTTTTACAACAGGGACAGAAACACCCATAATACTTCTAGAACTTATGTCTAATTCGATAGATTCTCTAACTGATAAAGCTGCACGTTTAACTGCCATATCTCCCATGTCTATTTGAGCTTTGTTTAATTCAGCGTAAGCAATTGCTAATTTCTTTTCAACTTCATCCCTAGAACCTTGAACACGATCTAGAATTTCAAAAAACTCCTTAATTAGAGCGTCTCTTTTTTCTTTAAGAAGACTGTGACCTTTGGTAGATAATTTAGCTCTGTCTTTTAGATTAAGAAGTTCCATACGTGTTGGATTAATTCCATCTAATTTTTCTCCTGCCATTATCTAACCTCCTAATCGAATATTACCATAAAAGATAGTTGAATTATAGAAACTATTCTTCAACAGCTTCTTCTTCAGCATCTTCAGTTGGTAAATATTTTTCAACAAATTCGTCTTTAACACGTTTAAGTTCTGTTTTAGGTAAGATAGATAATAATTTCCAACCTAAGTCAAGAGTTTCTTGAATTGATCTGTCTTCATCAAGACTTTGTCTGATGAATTGATCTTCAAATGCATCTGCAAATCTTAAGTATTTTAAGTCGTTTTCAGTTAAAGCTTCTTCCCCTACTACTGCGGTTAAGTCTCTTAAGTCACGACCTTCTGCGTAAGCAGCATATAATTGGTCAGATACACCACTGTGATCTTCACGAGTACGTTCTCCACCGATACCCCCACTCATTAACCTTGATAATGAAGGAAGTACGTTTACAGGAGGATAAATACCTGTTCTGTCTAATTCACGATCTAATACTATTTGACCTTCTGTAATATATCCAGTTAAGTCCGGAATTGGGTGAGTAATATCATCTTGAGGCATAACTAAGATAGGCATCTGTGTAATAGAACCATCTTTACCGTTTATACGTCCTGCACGTTCATACATCTGTGATAAGTCAGTGTACATGTAACCTGGGTAACCTCTACGACCAGGTACTTCACTACGTGCTGATGAAATTTCCCTAAGTGCTTCACAGTAGTTGGTAATATCTGTAAGAATTACTAATACGTGCATACCTTTTTCAAATGCAAGGTATTCAGCAGTTGTTAAAGCCATTTTAGGGGTCATGATCCTTTCGATAGCAGGGTCGTCTGCTAAGTTCATGAATACTGTTACTCTTTCAAGAGCACCGGTTTGTTCAAACTCGTT
>DUHK01000092.1 GCA_013330915.1 Methanosphaera sp.
CCGGCAAGAATTACTGGTTTTTCACTTTCTTCAATGATTTTCACGGCTTTTTTTATCTGTTTGATGTTGGCTTTTGTGGTTGGTTTGTATCCTTCCAGTCTAAGAACTCTTTTCATGTCGTCTTCCGTCACGTCTGCTTCAAGCACGTCCTTTGGAAGGTCTACTACAACAACACCTTTTCTTCCGGTTCCTGCTATGTGGTATGCTGCATCAATTATTTCAGGTAAATCTTTTGATTTTCTTGGCTGGAAATTTGCCTTTGTAATAGGCATGGTTATACCTATTGTATCTACTTCCTGAAATGCGTCAGTTCCGATGATTGGAGTTCCTACCTGTCCTGTAAGTGCAACAACAGGGCTTGAATCCATTTGTGCAGTTGCAATACCGGTCACAAGGTTTGTTGCTCCAGGTCCGCTTGTGGCAATGCACACACCGGTTTTTCCGGATACTCTTGCATATCCGTCTGCCGCATGTGATGCTGCCTGTTCGTGTCTGACTAATATGTGTTTTATGTCTGAGTCATATATTGAATCGTATAATGGTAACAGTACTCCTCCGGGATAACCGAAGACTACGTCAGTACCATTTTCCTTAAGTTTTTTTAGTAATGCGTCACTTCCATTCATGCTTTTTCCTCATGTAAGTTATATAATAATTTGATAATCTTGATAAAATTCATGATATAATATACTGATTTATATCTTTGTTTTTTGATGCTTAATAATTTTTTTCATTGTTTATGTCTTTGAATTATTCAGTTAATTATGAATGTAAAATTAATAAGATTTGTTTTATTCAAAGAAGAGTTATAATACGATAAAATGTGTTAGGGGGTTTAAAATGTGAAAAGTGGAAGATTAACTGTGAATAGGAGTGATTTTTTCCCAATCAATGTCTCCATTATCATTAACGTATTCGCAATCACAATGGGCTTTAACTACTTTGGCAAAGAATACTTCGTAGTCTTCCATTGTTATTGAGTTTATTACTTTGCATTCGAAGTTCACTGGACAATCACAAATTATTGGAGCATCAACAACATCAGCATCTATTGTATTGTAGCATGATAGTTTTTCTACAACACGTCCGGAATAGCTTCCAAAATAATCTATGAACTCTTTTTGATTAATTTTTGCAAAGTTCATTACAAATTCTTTTTGTTCTTTTATAATATGATGTGAAAATCTTTCATTTTTAATGGAAATCATTAATATTTCCGGGTCTACACAAACGTTTCCTGTCAGTCCGACTGTCAATGCGTTCTCTTTCTGGTTCTTGTCACGGCATGAAACAATTACCCATGGTTCTGGATTGATTAATCTGTTATTTTTTATTTCACATTTCATATTATCACCTAATGTAGTATATGTAAATTTAGATATAAATAGATTTAATTTATTTAAAAATAAAAATAAGTGGTGGGAGGAGATTCCCTTTGGAGTGTTGATGATTTTATGGTGAGCGATATAAATTGGAGACTTTAACTATTTTTTTATGCTCTTCCATGTTTTTTAATACTTGTCATGTGATGGACATTTGCTACAGGTAATTCTACATCTTCATAAACTGGTTTCCATGATAGGTCATTTTCATTTTTTTCTCTTCTGTATTCTAAACCAAGTTCGTAGTATTCATCTCTTGCATTTACCATGGCTTGTATTGCTTTGAATGGTGTTCCAGGTGGTACACAACAGGATGATCCGAGTATGTCTATTCCGTTATCCAGTGCTCTGAATGATTCTTCCCTTATGCTTTCAAGTTTTCCGTGGAATAAGGAGTCTGTTGCAACGTTTCCTACTAATTGTGTGTCACTGTTTAAGTTATATTTGATTTTGTTTGCTTCTTTAACATTTACACAATCTTCAAATGAAAATCCATTATATCCAAGGTTAAGTGTATTGTTTAGGATTGGTGTTGTATCTCCACAAACGTGTAATACCATGTTGAAATCTGCAGCTTTTGCTATTCTTTCAAGTGGTCTTCCTACAAATTCATCGAATAGGTCTGGTGGTAATAAGTCTGCTGCTACGGATGGTTCATACATACAATCTCCTTGAACATCTAATTCGTTATATGCTTTAACTACTTCTATTACTGCATCGGCACATATGTCGATTCCTTCTTTTACAGCTTCAGGTTTGGTAGCTAAACATTTCATTAAATATTCGATTCCAACTATTTGACCTAATAGAGTGAAAGGTCCAATTTGACCTGATACTAGTGGTACATCAGGATATTTTTCTCTTCCTATTTGACATGCTTCTGCTACTACAGGAATACGACCATTACTTAGGAAATCATCACATAAATCCACACTTTCTATGTCATCAAAAAATGGGGATTCTATAATTTCAGGTATGTGTTCATTGGCATCTCTTAAATCTACTTTACAACCCATAGCTTCAGCTTCTATTGCTAAATCAAATGGTATGTTTATACTTTCTAAACCTGCAAATTTGTGGGCACTTTCTCCTAAGGTCACCATCTTTTCGGCATCAATGTGTGACTGTGGAAAACCTGCTCCTGTTTTTTCCATCCCTTCTACTAATGCTACTGATACTATACTTGCAACTGGTACTTTTTCAACTTCTTTACCTGCAAATGCGTTTTTTAAATTTTCTATTAGATCCATTTTAATTACCTCTTAGACTATTAACTTGAATTCAACTAGATTATAATCAAACTACAACTTTATTGAAATATATTGTGTTGAATTTTCAGGTACTAATCAAATTCTATTTTATTGTATATTAAAGGGACTATATAAAGGAACAGTATTTTTAAAGGTTTTTTATTAATTTTTATGTAAATTTAAAAGAATAATAATATTTATTTTGAATATGGGGTATTTTTAAGTATTTTAATAAAGTTTTTCCTATGGATTATTATTTTTTTAAGTGAATAAATATTGATTTTTACTATTAATTTTTTAGAATACAACCAATTTTTTTATATAATGGAAAATTTTTTAAGCAAGAAAATTTTTTTACTTGATGAAAATTTTTTTTAAATCAGTGGATTCTTTTTTATTAACATTAAGATACTTCTTAATCTTTGTAATGTGATTTAAAATGATAATTTATAATAAAAATAGCCTTTAATGTTTACATTCATTAAATAAATTTATATTAACTTTATAGATATATATACATATTGAGTATAATCTATATGGAAGGTTATTTATATTAAATGATAGAGGATAGTGATTTATATTAATTCAATCGAAGAAGATTTTAATTTAATTGAAGAGTTTAGTGAGGAAATTAAACTCTATGTTAATTCTGATATAAGATTGGAAATTATGTCCAGTTTATTTACATCACCATCGACTCTTAAATTATTACATAAAAGTACAGGAATAACTTATACTTCGATAAGCACCAACATTTCCAAGTTGGAATCGAAAAATATAGTGAAAAAAGAAAAGGACTATTACTACTTACGAAAACAGGCAGCAATAAAACTGGTAAATATATTATTATTACAAAACAATTTGATATTTTTGTATGATAATGAAAATTTCTTAAATAATCATCAGGTCAAAAACAATGATATAGAAATTCTCAGCGTTCTTCCATACATAAAAAATATAGATCTGGTTCAGGCAAATAATATTAATCCAGACATAGCAATCGAAACATTCCAGGAAAACCTGTTAAGTAAAGGATCAGTTAAAACAATACTTCAATTATTACTATCAAATTATTCACAGGTTATAGATTATTTTTGTAATCATAAAACAGACATTGAAATAATGGCATCAAAGAATCTTACCGATCACATTACTGAAGCCCTCTCTGAAAAAATGGATGAAAATGCAAAATGGAAAAGGATAAACATAATAGAAGCAGAAGATGAATTAAAACTGGCATTGGCAGTTTCTCCGGATAAGGTTGTAATGGGTTTAATAAGAAAAGAAGGAAACTTTAATAAAAGCTGTGTCCTGGTATCTCATGAAGAACTTGCCGTTAACTGGGCATACAATTTATTTAAAGAATATGAAAGTATAGGGATAAAAAAATCTATCGAAGAAATTATTGGATAATGTTAATCATTGAGGGGTTATATGGTAAGGAATATTAATGAAATTACGATGGATAATTATGATGAAGTAAGATATTTGCTCAGTTCTGAAATACGGCTTAAAATACTCAGATTACTATTGGAATCTGATATGAATACTGATAAAATCAAGGAATATCTTGATAAACAAGATACAACCATATTACGGACATTAAAGGAATTACAGGATTTAAATCTTGTAGAAACATATGACAAAACATATTCTTTAACTTCAACAGGTTATCTGGCCGCACGTAACATAATGAATGTGCTGGATAATTGGAAAATAGTTACAAAATATTACAGGTGTTTCAATTATCATTCATTTAAAAAGTTCCCTATCGACTTTGCAAGATATTCCTTCATACTTGATGAAAGTGAACGAATTGCAGCTACCGATGAAGATTTTGATAAAACCAGAAAATTATATGAGGAAAACATCAAGGATGCAACAGATTTAAAAATAGTATTGCCTATATATTCAAAGCAGTATCTGGGTTATATAATTGATGTGTTAAAAAGGAATGATGCTAAACTGCAACTGGTTACATCAAGAAACATCTATGAAGCAATCAAGAATTCAATGTTCTGGGATGACTTCAAACAACTTAAGAAAAAGGGAAATATCAGGTTATGGGTAAGTGAAAAGGATATACATGAAATATATTTAACTTTGACAGACACCAACTCTTCCATATCATTTTTCTATCATGATGAAACATTTGATGACACTACTTTCTTCTGGAAAAAGGAGTTTAAAACTAAAAAGATGCTGGAACATCTATTTCAGTCATATAAATATAGGATGTCAACAAAAGAGGTAATATAACTCCATAAGAGTTATATCAATCAAACTATTTTTTTTATCACAAGGTTTTTTGTCCTCTGGAGAGTGCGGTTATTCCTGTTTTTGCAACTTCCTTGATTCCATATGGTCTTAATAAATCTATCAGAGCATTAATGTTGTCAGGTTTTCCACTTATTTCTATGGTTATTGTTTTTGGTGT
>DUHK01000109.1 GCA_013330915.1 Methanosphaera sp.
GCACTGGCAGCCAGCATATTCCACTTTGACGAATATCCAATACCAACAGTCAAGAAATACCTGAAAGAAAAAGGAATACCTATAAGAATATAATCATCGGAGAATCTAAGGACAATGACCCTAATAATAAACATAGTCACACCTGAAGGAATCATAATGGCCTCAGACAGCAGACAGTCTGAAAGAAACATAAAGGAGTTCACAAGAATATCCACAAATTCGGCCAACAAGCTCTTTTCATTAAATGACAAGGTGATAGTTGGAACGGCAGGACTGGCATTTTTCGCCGATAACACAGGCATAAGAAAGAACGTTTCAGAATACATAGAATCCTTCAAGAAGGACAACAAGCTTGATTTGTTAACAGTGGAAGAAATAGCCACAAAACTACAGGAATACATCAACAAACATTATCCATGGGAAAAACAACTTGACATATCCGCCCAGCAGCTGGAAATCGAAGCAAAACAAAACGGTGATAAAATTTTATCCCTTGAAAGGCGAGATGATTCAATAGACTTTAAGATTAAACAGCCATCCGGCAGAATCAGGGAAGGACATCTCAACATAGAACCTGTTAATTTACTTGTAAGCGGATACAATTCTGATGGAACAACACAGACCTATGAAATAAACTCTCCCGGCGAGAAAATACTAAAAAGAGAAAACAACGAATTCGGCTGTACCTGGATTGGACAGGGGGATGTTGTCAGCAGGTTAATTTTAGGTTACGATTCTAAATTATTCAAGGTACCTATAATAAAGGCAATGGGAAAAAAGGCGGATGATGATCTTAGAACACAAATCAGGGGCCTTGAATACTTCATACAGTGGAGTTTAATAACACTCCAGGATGCAGTGGACCTGGCAGTCTTCCTTATAAAATCAACATCCGTAATGCAGAGATTTGCTGATGGCATAAGCATGGATGTGGGAGACATTCAGGGTGTTGGAGGACCAATAGACGTGGCCCTTATAACAAAAGACGGAATAAAATGGATTAACAAGAAGGAAATAACCTATTCAGAACTGATATAACCACCATTATTTACTATTTTTTTGAGAATGATTAACATGATATCCGAAGAATTTATTATAAGAAACGATGATTATTTTGGAGACTTTGACTTAAAATTAACACTTGAATCAGGACAAACAAGTCAGCCACCATGGATTTTCGAAAATGACAAGTACCATGAATTATTCAAGTTTGACGACAAATACGTGCTGGTGGAAGTTTCACAAAACGGCCTAAACGATGACATGGTTGTCAACTGTCATTCCAATGATGAAATTGACATTGAAAAAATCAGAGACAGAATATATTACATCTTCGACCTGGACTATGATATCAGGGAAGTATATGATTTTCTTGATGAAAACAGGGAATTAAACGATGTATACCAGTTTAACAGGGGTTTAAGATTATATAAGGCACAGTTTCCCTATGAATGCATAATTTCATCAATATGCTCTGCAAACAATTCCATAAAAAGATGGACAAAATCAATAACAGACATTAAAAATGCATACGGAGAAAAAATACTCATTGATAAGAGAAAATACCCTCTCTTTCCCAGAGAAGAAGAATTTATTAAGATTCCGGATAACGATGAAGGATTAAAAAGATTTGGTGTAGGATATAGAAGCACATACATGCTCAATTCCACGAAAATGATCCTGGATGAAAGCAAGTACCATGAAAAAATAAGTAAATTGTCCTATTCAAAAGCATTTGACAAAATAACCGAGTTGGAGGGTGTAGGACCAAAGGTGGCCGATTGCATATTGCTCTACGGATATGATAAACACGAAGCATATCCGGTGGATGTGTGGATAAACAGAATAACATCTCACATATACTTCAAGGGACAAAAACCAACTAACAAAAAAATAATGAACTTTGCACAGGACAAATTTGGAGAATATGCAGGATACGTGCAGTTATATCTGTTCAATTATGCTAGACTAAGTGGTTTAACAGAAAAACTTAAAGCTAAAAAGTAAATTCAATAAATAAATAGAAATGTATTTGGGAGGGGAGGAATGAATATTTATAAATTCTAATTAATTATTTGTTTTTCATTATTATTATATGTTATTTTTATTCATCGATAATTTCGATGGTGTTCATAACATCTCCCTGTCTAATTGCATAGACAACATCCATACTTTTACTGTCAATTACCTGACCGAATACTGTGTGTACACCGTCAAGGTGTGGTTGTGGAGAATGTGTTATGAAAAACTGACTTCCGCCTGTATCTTTACCTGCATGAGCCATTGATAATGCACCAGTACCGTGTCTGTGAGGGTTTCCTTCTGTTTCACATTTGATTGTGTAACCTGGTCCACCGGTACCGTTACCGTTAGGACATCCACCCTGAATTACAAAATCAGGAATTACTCTGTGGAATGTTAAACCGTCATAAAAACCTTTTTTTGCTAGTTTTTCAAAGTTTTCAACTGTTCCAGGTGCTTCGTTAGGGAATAATTCTAATTCAATGTCACCTTTTTCTGTTTTGATAATTGCCTTTTTCATATATTTCACCTACTATAATATATGATATTTTAAATAATTAAGATTAACCTCCCATGGAAAATAAATCGGAAGTAGAAGAAAATTTGTAATAGATCGGATATAATAAACTTTCATCCAAAAAAACGGTTTCAACAATAATCTGATTTGTTTTTTTAAATAATATTCTTGGAAATTTTTTGACTCAATGAACGTTTACGATATTCATAAATGTGATATCCTTTAAGTTCCAATAATTATAAGATTAACTTTCCAATATACTTAATAATAATTTAAGGGGATTGGTTTTATATCCTCTTCATTTATTTCTTTAACATGTTTTTTCTAAAAGACAGTAGTAAAAATTGATTTATTACGTTACTGTAACCTCATGAAAGGATAATATAGATTGTAACTATAATTATTTTTCCTTCAAACTTAATAAGTAATGGTTATTCACATCTAAATTATAAGCCACAGTAGAATGGGCGTAACAAATGTTTCTATAAAGGCAGCAATAATTAACAGTATCAATACAATTTCTGCGCTGATGATGGCATCCTTTATCAGGTATGATGACAGGTTAATTTCATCTTTAATAGTGGTGTAACTGCTTAGTATTGCGTTAACCATCTTAAATTCAAATGATGTTAACATGAATGCTCCGGCCAGGGCAAATAAGCTGGAGGGAACTTCGAATATGCCGTGTGGAGCAACTCCGAAGAGTATTATGATAAAGTTTACCTGGGAGAGTAATGCACCTATTTGACCTGCATTGATGAATGTGGTGATTATGGAAGGTATTGACAGCAACAATCCGCCGAGAATGCATTCAAAGTCAATTGAAAAGTTATGCCAGAACAGATTAACAAAGCCCATGAAATTATAATCTGCAAAAAGACTGTTAAATACAGCTTCCCTATATTTATTTTCATCCATGTATTCATTTGGGTTCTCTTTCATATAATTTTCTTTATCCCATGAATCTTCATAATAGATTTTTTCCAGTGAATCTTCACCTACAACGTAAGCATCTACCCTTTGTGGGTTGATTTTTTGATCTATTCCTGTTTGCCCCATGATGTCTTCAACATCAAAAACCAAAGCACCCATAATGATAAACAGGATAAAAATTATGAATGATATTGTGAAAATATTCTTATTTCTATTGAAATATTTTTTCACGTAATCTGTTCTAATCAAGTCCTTTAAATCCAGTGACATAATTTACCCTCCTTGTCACATAACGATATGCGGTTGATATTAATTATATGTTAGTATTCTTCAAATATGATTGCAATTGAGGATACCGTGTCATGATAATCTTTTCATTATTATTCATAGTTTTTATATGAGGAGGTGGAAAAGAGGAATTATTTTAAAAACTTTTTTTTACCATGAGGGTAAAAAAAACATTATTATAAAAAGTTTTTTACTATCACAGGTAAAAACTTTTATTAATTAATGGGAATTATATAAATCAGAAACCATTAAAGCATATGAAAAACATAA
>DUHK01000017.1 GCA_013330915.1 Methanosphaera sp.
GATTGCATCTATACTGGCTTTAACTATGTCTTCATCAGTTGCTCTACCTGTTGCTTTATTGCCTTCCTCATCGACTGTTATCACAAATACTTCTCCTAAAGCATTGGTTCCACCAGTAATTGCTTCAATGTGGTATTCTTCCAGTTCAAACTTAACTACTTCATTTACAAGTGATTGGATTGCATTTAAAGCAGCATCTACTGGACCGACACCAGTTTCTGCATGGTATTTGATTTCCCCGTCAAGATCTAATTTAACAGTAGCTGTTGGTAAAGTACTGTTTCCAGTCATTACGCTGATTCCTAATAATTTGATTCTTTCGACAGTTGGCTTACCTTGTATTGCTTCTGCAACTGATCTAAAGTCAATGTCCGTGATGGTTTTTCCGGAATCTCCCATTGACTTAACTTTTGCAAATAATTCATTGAATTGGTCATCATCAAGATTGATGTTGTATTCTTCAAGTTTGGATTTAATTGCGTTTGCACCGGTCAGTTTACCAAGAACAATTCTTCTTTTATGTCCAACTTCCTCTGGATAGAAAGCTTCATATGTGTTACTGTTTTCTAATACTCCCTGGACGTGTATACCTGCTTCATGAGCAAATGCATTTTCACCAACAATTGCCTTATTAGGTGGCATTTTAACTCCTGAAATTCTTGAAACAGTTTCTGATGTGTTAACAAGTAATTCTGTGTTGATGTTTGTGTTTATGTTATATGCTTTCTTAAGAGTCATGACAATTTCTTCAAGTGAAGCGTTTCCGGCTCTTTCTCCAAGTCCGTTAATGGTACATTGTGCCTGTTGTGCTCCTGCTTCAATTGCTGCTAATGAATTTGCAACTGCTAAACCGAAATCGTTGTGGCAGTGAACACTAATTGGTACGTGAATAACTTCTTTAATGTTGGTAATTAATTCATTCATTTTGGAAGGTATTGTTACACCAACAGTATCAGGAACATTGATTTTATCTACTTTAGCTTCTTGAACTGCTCCAAATACTTCTAACAGGTAATCAAGTTCTGTTCTTGTTGCGTCTTCACATGAAAATTCTGCAGTTAGTCCGTGGTCTTTAATATAATCTACAGCAGAAACGGCCTTGTTTAATATGTCCTCTTTACTCATTTTGAGTTTATATTCTCGATGAAGTGGTGATGTTCCAATGAATGTGTGAATGTATTCTGCATCGGAATCAATTGCTTTGTCAATGTCGACAGGTAATGCTCTGGCTAATCCACTGATTTGTGCATCAAAGCCTAGTTTTGCTGCCTCTTTAAATGTACGTTGTTCTCCTGGAGATGCTGCTGGAAAACCCAATTCGATAACATCTACACCTAACTTATCTAATTTTTCTGCTACTACAATTTTTTCATCAGTTGTTATCGTGACACCAGGTGTTTGTTCACCATCTCTTAGGGTGGTGTCATAAATCATAACATCTGATGGTGGGTTGAATGTCATATTTATTTTCACTCCATTTATTTTATAATACTATTATTTTTAACATTTTATATAATATTATCTAATATTTTTTATAGAATTAATAAAAAAAGAGGTTTTTGTCCTTTATTTAAACGTATTAAGCTAAAGAAAGGATTAATGTGGTGAAATTACGAATTCCTGGGGCTAATCCTAAAATAAATATTGATAATTTCAACATGTTATTTGCTAATTTGTCATTGACCTGACTGTCTATTATATATAATATTAATATAATCACCCCAATTTTTAATGGATACATTACAAATGCGGTATGTGTAAAATTTATGAGTAATGTAGGTAGTACGTGCTGTTCATAGTATCCAAAAAAGTCCATTGCAACAAATGTGGAAGTTGCATCGAATACATGTGCCAAAAGAACTTCCAGATTGCCTCTGGTCCGTAAAAGTTCCATTTTATTTTTCAATAGGATAAATATTGCAGAAATCACAACAAATAAAAATAACTCCAGTAAAGTTACCTTTAAATTAATTCCATGAAAAATTATCAAAACTATGTTGGGAATACACATTGCACTTCCGGCAATTGCAATAACATTCTGATATTTTACATCGCTGTGTTTTTCAACAATAATACTGGCCAACAGAAGAACAATGGTCATCAATCCAATGAATATGTAAATTCCTGGTGTGGCCAGCAAATGGATTCTTGGATAAATACCATTATCCACTAAAGCCCTGCTGGTTGAACCAAATACAATGATTGGTATAAGAGGATAAATCAAATCAAGAGGATCTTTGTCAAGTACGTCAAAGATTTTGATAATTCCCAAAATTATCAAACCCAAAACCAATCCAAAAATAATTGTATTGAATGTGGTATAACCGGGATGCAAATAAAAAAAGTTATCCATAATGAAATCTTTTATCATATGTTTATCTTTAAATATGATAATTAAATAGATTATGCATTAATTATTAAAACACATCATTTTTTAAACTTACTTGTATAAATATAATAACAACATTATACACGTGATATTATGGCAGAAACTAATAGCATATTAATAAAAGACACTCTGATACTATCTGACGATATAAAAAAATCATCTATACTGGTAGTTGATGATTCAATACAGGAAATAAGCACATCCCTAAATGAAAACGATGCACAAACAGTAATAGACGGTTCAAACAAAATTACAATGCCTGGTTTAATCAACACACACTCCCATGTGGCAATGACTTTACTAAGAGGGGTGGGTGATGACCAAAGTCTGCAAACATGGCTGGAAGAATATATATGGCCTAAAGAAGCAAATCTAAACGATGAACTTGTATATTTAGGTTCAAAATTGGCCATGGCTGAAATGATAAAAACGGGAACAACCACATTTAATGACATGTACTTCTTCATGGAAGAAACTGCCAAAGCCGTGGACGAATCAGGAATGAGAGCAGTTTTAGGTTATGGTATGATTGATTTGTTTGATGAAGAAAAAATGAAATCAGAACTAAAAGAAACTGAAAAACTAATCAGTAATTGTCATAACACATGCCAAAATAGGATAACAGTAGCTGTAGCTCCTCATGCACCATACACATGTTCTGAAGAATTGCTTGTAAAATCAAAGGAACTTGCAGCAAAAAATGATTTAAAATTACATATACACATGTCCGAAACCAAAAAAGAAGTAGAAGACATAAGCAATGATAAGGGAGCAACACCTTTTAAATATCTTGACAATATAGGCGTGCTTGATTCAAATACAATAGCAGCACATGGGGTATGGACAACACCTGAAGAAATGGACATACTCAAGGAAAAAGAAGTGTCCATAGCACATAATCCTTCAAGTAACATGAAACTGGCATCAGGTATAGCACCCGTTACACAATACCTTGAAAAAGGGATAAATGTTGGAATAGGTACAGATGGTGTATCCTCAAACAACAACCTGGACATGTTTAGTGAAATGAAACTGACTGCATTTTTACAGAAGGTAAATACACTTAATCCACAGGTTCTGCCTACCATGGACACATTTAAAATGGCTACACAAAACGGTGCAAAAGCATTGGGTATTAATGCAGGTTCAATAGAGGAAGGTAAACTGGCAGATATTATAATGGTGGATACACTTGTTCC
>DUHK01000134.1 GCA_013330915.1 Methanosphaera sp.
GGAGCAACCGGTTCAGCCTGTTCAACACATGACCTGAAAGGTTCACACGTACTGGCAGCAATAGGAGTGAAACCTGCATTATCACACGGATCCTTAAGACTATCAATTGGTCCTGAAAATAACATAGAAGATGTGGATTATATAGTTGAATCAATAGATGAAGTGGTAGCATATTTAAGAAAACTCTCACCACTATGGGACAATAAGACAGACACATATATCGGAGATTTATTTGAAAAAGAAGTGGATGAAGAGGATTTAGACAGATATTAATGGTGATAATATGGAAGAATATAGTGACAAAGTAAAAGATCATTACATGAACCCTAGAAATACGGGAATAATTGAAAATGCTAGCGGAGAGGGAACTGTAGGAAATCCGGTTTGTGGAGATATAATGACAATATACATAAACGTGGATGAAAACGAAAGACTGACCGATGTTAAATTCAGCACATTTGGTTGTGGTGCAGCCATAGCCACCAGCAGTATGATTACTGAAATGGCAGTTGGAATGACTGTAGATGAAGCATACAACATTACTAGAAACGATGTTGCAGAAGAATTAGACGGACTTCCACCTATTAAGATGCACTGTTCAAACTTGGCTGCAGATGCCCTGCAAGCTGCCATTGACAATTACAGGTATAGAAAAGAAAATAATGAATTATAATTCTCCTTCCCAACCCTTTTTTTCTAGAACAACTTGTTTAACTTGAATATTGATTTAGGTGATGCTTTAATAATTATTTTAAACAGAGATTTTAAATCAATATTTTCCAAATCACTTTTCAAAATATCTTCAACAATATTATCAAGACTTTTATCATCCAAAGTCAATAAAAATTCCTTTATCTTATTAAAGCGATTAAATGATTTACCTACATGCTCCTCTGTTAAATCATAATATTCCTTAAGAAACTTCTTGGAATAATCCCCATTTTTAATAGACTTAACGGCAACATCTCCAGCAAATTTACCGCTTAACATGGCGGTTCTGATTCCATCACCAGTCAAAGGATCCACAAATCCTGCTGCATCACCAACAATCATTATATTATCATCATATCGTTGTTCAATCAAACCACCGATAGGATCTCCACCAACATTCATTTCCACACACTGTGCATTGACTACATCTTGATTACTTTCTATAAATGAATCAAGGAAATGTTTTGCTGTTTTATCAGTATGTGATTTTAATATGCCCAATCCAACATTTGCTATGTCATCACCCTTTGGAAAAATCCAGACATATCCACCGGGACATACTGATCCTATATGAACCCTTACATGATTCATATCATCCATGTTAACATTTACCATTTCATACTGTGCACATGAGGCCATATTATTTAGTGAAGTATTGGATTTTAAACCTACCATACGACCAACCTTGGATTCAGGACCATCGGCTCCAATAATTATTTTTGTAAATATTTGTATTTCCTTTCCAAGACTTGTTGCCTTAACCAAAAATCCATCTTTTACACGTTTAATGTTGTTGGCCTTTGTTTTAATCATCACCTTTGCCCCAAAGCGTATGGCATCCATAACCAAAGTTTTATCAAATATTTTTCTTTCCAGTATGTATGCGGTATCAGGCAATTCAAAGTTATCTTCATCCAATACAAGTTTTTTGTTGCTTGGGGAAACAATTTCAATACCTTTTATTTCCCTGGCAATCCATCTCTTATCTGCCCGAATACCAAGTTCATCCAATGTAGACCTAAGAATTCCTTCAGCACAACGCTTAGGTGTACCTATTTCAGATTTTTTATCGATTAACAATACATCAATACCGTTCTGGGCAATAGTTCTTGTAGCTATTGAACCTGAAGGACCTGCACCTATTACCAACACGTCAGTTTCAATATCCATAAATCATCACGTTTATAATTAATTATTATTATTTATATAATTTAAAAAAAAATGTGTTTATAAAAAAAAATAAAAAGAGTGTTTATTTTATCATTTTAGATAGTTTACCTGTTTTGTATAGATATAATTCAACAATGACCAATAATATTCCTATTATTGCAACGACAACATTAAATGTTCCGCCTTCCATTAACAGCAGGACTGCACAAATCAATATGATTATGTCTGTAACAAACCATACATAACCCATGATTTTCTTTTTTTCCCTGTTTTTCATGGTATCACTAGTATGTTTTTGAAATTAAAACTTTGTGTTTTGCTGTTTCTCCACAGTGAACACAGTTTCCTTCAACTTCAGCTTCTTGTGTTCCTAAAATGTCAATATCATACTGTTCTTCCATTTGTTTACCACATTCTGTGTTTCCACACCAGTTGCAGGTTATGATTCCACCTTTTTTGTTTATGGTTTTCTTAATCTGTTCAGGTGTTGTTACATGATATGTTTTTTCTTCCTGGAATTTATTGGATGCTTCCTTAAGCTGTTTTGTAATGTCATCAAGTATGGAATTAACTGTATCAACGATTGTGTTTTCATCATAATCTATGAATTCTTTGTTACCGTTATCCCTTCTGATTGTAACTATTGATCCATTTTCTATGTCTCTTGGACCTACTTCTATTCTTAATGGCACACCCCTCTGTTCCCATTCATAATATTTTTTACCAGGTCTCATATCACGTTTGTCCTGTTTTGCACGTATACCTGCAGCTTTTAATATGCTTTCAAGTTTGTCTGTGAAATTTAGAACTATTTCCTCTTTTTCTTTGAAAATAATTGGAACGATTATTACTTGTTCAGGAGCTACTACAGGAGGTAATTTAAGACCTTTTTCGTCACCGTGTGCGGCAATTAATGATGCGATTACACGATCAGATAATCCATAACAAGTCTGGTGTACGTATTCATGTTCCCCTTCATCATTTTCGAATTGTATGTCAAATGTTTTTGCAAATGTTGTTCCAAGGTTGTGTACTGTACCTATCTGTAATGTCTTTCCATCAGGCATGATTGTATCAAATGCCATTGTGTATTTTGAGCCAGGGAACTTGTCCCATTCAGGCCTTTTACTAATGGAATAAGATATTCCTAAAGCATCAAAAAAGTTCTTATAAATGTTTATACCTGTTTGAACCTGTTGTTCTGCTTCTTCTGCAGTTGCATGAACTGTATGTGATTCATTAAATGTTGTAATTTCTCTTACCCTAATTAACGGTCGGGTATGTTTTGTTTCATACCTGAATGTGTTTACTGTCTGGTATACTTTAATAGGCAAGTCCATGTGTGAACGTACCCATAAAGAAAACATTGGATACATCGCAGTTTCACTGGTAGGTCTTAATGCCAATTGTTCGTTTAAATCTCTTAATCCACCTCTGGTAACCCAGTAAACTTCTTCTTCAAAACCTTTTACATGTATTGCTTCCTTTGCCAATTCACTTTCAGGTATTAACATTGGGAATAATGTTTCGTCGTGTTCCACATCGAGTAATTTTTCAAGTAATTCAAGGGAATACTTTCTTATCTTAAATCCTCTTGGTAGCCATACACTCATTCCTTTAACTGGATATCTCGCATCAATCAATTCTGCATCCTCTAATATATTATGAAACCATTCACTAAAATTTTTCATTTCTTCACCCGTATCTTTTTTTTATTAAATAATAATTATGATAAAAAAGAGTTCTATAAAATTTTATTATTATATAGTTATATGTTTTTAATTAATTAAAAATTTTTTTAAAAAATATGACAATAATCCCCATAAAA
>DUHK01000063.1 GCA_013330915.1 Methanosphaera sp.
CCATTAAACTGGATATTTTACTAATTTTTTTCTCTTTTATTTTTAATAACGTATTATTTATCCAAATAAAAATTCTTTAACTTGTTTTTATAGTTGTTAAATATAATTTTTAAAGTATTTTTTTATTAGAGTAATCAAAATTACTTTATTTAAAATAAAATAAGCAATAAGTTTATTATTTATAAGAAACTAATATACATCTTAGTGTATTTATTAATTATCAATACACATGAAAAAAAATAATATGCAATATGGAGAGTATATAATGAAAAAACGAATAATTTCATTATGTATAATACTCTTTATTTTGATAATGTGTGCAACTGTTAATGCTAACGAAGTCCAAACAACTAATCTCACGGCAACAAACAGTACAACTGAAATTAATGAAAATACAGAAATAACCAACGTAGCAGATATTGATTTGAAATCCCCATCGATAACAGATACAACAATCCAAGAAAACATACAACAAAGTGAAATAGCCTCGGATTCAACGTCAATAGATAAACAGGATGTACAAACTTCGAATAACGGTAAAATTGTTAAACAAAACAATTCTTCAAATAAGTTGAATGTTAAGACAGATGCGATAAAGAATTCAACAGGTCTAAACATCACAGGTATAGTTACCACGGCATATGACAAGGTAAACAACAAATATGCAGGTGATGAAACAGAAGGATTTATTGCAGAAGGAGCTAAAGTTAACTTATATGATAACAAAACAGGAGAACTCTTAAAAACAACCTTATCTGATGAAAAAGGACAATATAAATTCCTTAATTTAACATCCGGTAATTATACTCTTGAATTCAGTTACAAAACTTTCCTGAATGATACACAAAAAATCAATCTGTACGAATCAATAGAGTTTGATTACATATTCGTACCTGATCTTGTAATAATTTCATTCTCAGGAGACAGTAACGGAAACGGTCAAAGTGACAAAATAAAAGTTTTAACAGAAATAAGTGACAGATTTTTATTCTTAGAAAGTTACGAACTAAACAAGTCATACGACAATTCAGGACAATGGATGATAGATTATGCAAACTTCATACTGGTTGACATGTTTTCACTGGGAAACGGTTTTGGGGTAGATACTGATCTTATCGCAACATCGCCAGCATCCAAAAAGAATAAGATAGCATATACTTTCGGACTTTTTGATGATTCAATTATCAGAGGAACCTTGGCCCACTGGGGATTCTTGGGTGGAAACCCACACTCAATTGAAAACACATACATAGGTTCATACTGGCAGGTATTATCAGAATCCAACTCAACCACCATCAGAAAAAACATGATCAACATGTATGCTTATATCAAGTATCTCCTGGGAGAAACTGATGTAAACCCAACAATGAATGGAAACGGACCGCTGTTACTTTCATGTTCATGGGGATTATACTACCCTGGATTTGAAAACAACGTTAAAACACCGGATCCAGAACTTATAAATCGTTGGATTATATCAAATCCCGGATATAACTCGGATAGGGCTGGAAGTTTAAACTGGATGACAGAAGATTATTCCAAATGGAACCTGGAAAACAATGACCCGGTAAAAATATTAAGAACATTTGAAGACTGGTACACAGCCAATGTTGACATTAACGGATCATTTATCGTAATATCCACTTACTATGAAGGTGGACCTGTAGTAGACGCTTTAATTAAGGAATATGAAAAACAGGGCAGAGCTGTATTCAGCATATATAAAACTACTTCAGAAGACCCTGATATGACGGCCTTATTGGAGCTTGCAGGAAACAAAACGATTTTAACCAGAGGAGTTTCTGCTGTCAGTTATATGTACTGGTGGACAACAGGTTACGCCCAGAGAGGTGGAAACTACACCATCAACGCATATAAAAACCTTAACGTATCCTTAATTGATGCATTAAAGGATATAAGTAAATTCGGTTTCGAAAGCATTTATGGTCCACAAAACGAATGGACAGCTGCCGTAACAATGCCACAATTTGAAGGAGTATTTGGAGCATTACCCGTATCATATATAGATGATAACAAGGAAACTGTTGTAATACCTGAAGGAATTCAGAAACACGTGCAACTAACAAATGGATGGGCAAAACTCAGGGAATTAAACAATTCCGACAAAAAAGTTTCCATACTCGTTTATGGTTACCCACCAGGAAAAGCAAACATTGGTGCATCATTCTTAGATGTGTTCCAAAGTATTCATGATATGTTAGAACGCATGGTTGATGAAGGCTACGATTTAGGTATGAACAAGAGTGAAATTCCGACCACTGAAGAGTTAAACAACATAATAACAGACTTCAGTAACAAAGGATTATGGGCAGAAGGATTAATTGACACATACGTGATAACTCACTATGACGAGTTAGTAAAACACGGTCAACTGGTTTCACAAACCCAATACAAACAATGGTATGATGAACTCCCTGCCGTACTTCGGGAACACGTAACAAAATCTTGGGGTGAAGGATTAGGAAACGGTTCAATGATTTACCGCGAAAAAGCAGAAATCAACAAATCAGCCTTTGAAGACTGGTTAAATAAAAATCCTGGAAGTAAGGATCAATTTGAATTCTACTGGAACACAACCGAAAGGCCAATAATCATCTCGGAAGATTCCGAGAAAATGCTGGTAAACAAAACCCAGTTCTATAAGTGGGTATTTGACTTGCCAACAGACCTCCAGAAAGTCTTCAACGATTCAATGGGTTCACAGATATTGAATGAAACCAACTACAGACAAGAAGGATACTTCTTGATTCCTGGAAAATTCTTCGGAAACATATTCTTGAGTGTGCAGCCAATGAGAGGTTGGGAATCACAGATGGATTTCCACACATCCGATTTGTCACCACCTCAACAATATATAGCATACTACAAGTATCTTAGCCAAATCCTGAAAACCGATGCCATAGTACACATGGGAACACACGGAACTCTTGAATGGTTACCTGGAAGAACAATGGGTCTACAAGCAACAGACTGGCCTTTCCAATTAACGGAAACACCAATCATATACCCATATATTGTATCTAACCCAGGGGAAGGTATGACCGCAAAAGAAAGAAGTTTTGCACAGGTTCTTACCCACATGACACCGGTTACAGCAGCATCTTCATTATACGGAGATTATGTCGAACTTAATGATGCAATATCCAGATATGACACCAGTAAGAAAAACGGTGTTGAAGACAACGTTCTTTACTACAGGGATTTAATCCTTAACCTTACAGAAAGTTTAGGTTATGACACACCTGATTACAAGGCCGTTCAAAAATATCTGGATGACTATGAAATAACTCTGGTCAATGAAGATACTGAGGCAATGGAAGAAGCCAAAAGAAAATTAATCATAAAAGCCACAATTCTAGGATTTATTCTCCCTGATGATGACAGATTTGAAGGTGAACTCCAAAAACTTAAAGATTACCTTAGCAGTGAAAAAGCATTCGAAGAATGGATGGCCCAAATCCACAACGATTTGGAAATGATGTCCACAGATAAGATAAATTATGGTATGCACACCCTTGGAAAAATCTGGAATGACACGGAGTTAATCACGGGAGTAACTGCCATTGTAGCATCAAGAACAACCGTACTTGACAATATAATGAAATTATATTACCCAGATATCAAGGAAAGTTATTATGATAAAATAAAGGACAGATCCTTTAATGACAAAAAGGAAATCATTAACGGAATCCTCAAAAACATGATAACCAACTTTGTTGACGGTAAAAGTGCACAGGAAGTTGCTGCAATGTATGGTATATACGATAACACAACAGAATTCTATCAGGATTTCGTTGATATCGAAGATACCATAAACAAAATCTTGGCAAACAAGGAATGGGAATACATATTCACAGCATTAAGTGGTGGATATGTGGAACCGGGTTTATCAGCAGACCCATTATACTCTGATGTGTTACCAACTGGTAGATCAATGTATGCCAGTGACACAACTAAAATTCCAAGTAAAAGTGCATGGCAGTCAGCAATAAATTCAATTGATCAGGTATTAATAAAATACATGGTTGATTTAGGTGAAGAATCATTCCCTGATTTAGTTGGGGAAGTCATATGGGGTACTGAAGTATTACGTACCGAAGGTATCAGTTTAGCTCAGTTTATGTACCTGCTTGGTGTAAAACCGGTATGGGATAAAACAGGAACTGTAGTCGGTGCAGAAGTAATACCATTAGAAGACCTAACACTAACAATCAATGGTACCGTGTATAACAGACCTAGAATTGACGTGTTCGCAACTATTGTAAGTAACAACCCGGGATGGATTGGTCTTTTAACCCAATCTGTTGAAATGGTAAACGCCCTGAATGAATCATTCAATGACAATTTCGTTAAAAAACATTACAACGAATCCGGATCATTGGAAAGATTATTCGGTTTACCTGGTGCAGTACTGGAAGGTACTGGGGTAGCTGATATGTTAAACAATGCTGGTACAAACCTTGGAAACTCATCAGCACTGGCTGAAGAACTTGCAAGTGTATATGAATACAGAATAGGTCACTCATGGAATCTGGATGATGATGGAAATATTTTGGTCCAAAACGACACAAAAGCATTCTCCTATTTACTGGAACACTTAACTCTGGTAATACAAAACCTGGACAGTTCATGGAGATACCTTGATTCAGACGATTACGTTGACTGGTTTGGTGGACTCTTAAATGCAGCAAACGTTCACGGAAGAGTGGTAAATACAATTTTATTAGATATTCGTGACAAAAACAACATAGTCACTAGTACTTTGGGTGAAGAAGTTAAGAAAGAAACAAGAACAACAATATTGAACCCTCAATGGCTTGGAGCAATGACCACTGACGTTGGTGGATGGAACCAAATGTCACAGAACTTTGAAAACCTGATGAAAACATTATACACAACTCAAGGTTATTCAGAAAGCCAGTCTGGTAGGGCAGTTCAAGTTGTAGAAAAAGGAAACAATGCAGGTATTGTTGGTGATGGATTACTCAAGGAAGTAGCAAAACTGGTAACCTACAGTGAATACTTCACCATGGATGCACAGTATAAATCATATGCTTTCCAATCCATGTCTGGATTTTTATTAACATTAGATATGAACGGAAACTGGAAAACAAATGATAACACTCTTAGAAAAGACATGTTACAGAAATATGTCGATAACGCAAACCGTTACGGTGTAGCATGTTGTCACCACACATGTGGTAACATTAATTTCCATGAATGGATTATCAGAACAGGTGCTGCTCTGGGTGTAAAAGGTTTGTCTGAGTATTCAAAAGTATATGCTTCAGCAACCAAAAATCCAAGTGCTGTATACTCAGAATCATCATCAAGTGATAACACTGGAAGTACTGATGGATCAAGTACTGTGGACATATCCGAAGGTATTGGAGAATACATTAACAACGGAGCAACTGGTGAAGGTGATGCAATGGCAATGGCCGCAGCAGGAGCTACAGGTTATGCAGATTCAACAAGTGCTGTTGGAGCTGCAATGGTAATGACCAAAGTAAACAATGGTGGAAACGGTTCCGGTGCAAATTCAGATGCACAATCAGGAAACGAAACCAGTGGTGGATCAGAAGGATCAGGTACAGGTTCACAAAACTCAACCGGAAACCAAACAAACGGTACGGGTAACGGTACAGGTTCTGATGATAATGCTGGTAATGAATCTGCAGTATCAGGTAATGGTACAAGTTCAAATTCAACAACCAACATGACCACTAACACAACCGATGTTCCAACCAACACAACACCTAATGGAACAGCAACAAACGTAACAAACACAACTGTTCCTGAAGCTCCTGATAACAGTACGGATGTTCCTGAAGACAACAGTACAAACACAACGGTTCCGGATAATTCAACGGATGTTCCTGAAACACCAACTAACTCAACGGATGTTCCTGAAAACACCACCAACTCAACGGTGGAAGTTCCTGAAAATACAACTGATGTTCCTGTAGAGAACAATACCAACACAACCGAGCCTGAGGTTCCACAAAACAACACGGAGGTTCCTGAAGTTCCGGAGAACAATACCAACACAACGGTACCGGAAACTCAGAAAAACGATACTGAAGTTCCAACCGAACAAAACAACACACAAGTTCCAGAAACTCCAGATAAACCGGTCCAAAATGTTACCGAGGAAACAAAAGAGTCCGGAGCTGGTGAAACACCTAGTGAAGGTGAAGTTGCCGAAAGTGAATCTTCAGATTCATCTACAAGTGAAAGCTCGGAGAGCAGTTCATCGGATGCAAGTTCATCCTCTGCAGGTGCCACAATCACGGTGGGAAGTTCATCTTCCGGTGGAGAATCAGGTACTGCTGCAGGTGCAGTATCGATGTATGAGGTTGTAAAGAAAAACATTGGTAAACCACCATCTCCACAGGCCGAGATATCCGCAGGATATCTTGTATTTATTGTTGGACTTCTTGGAATATTCTTCTACGGATTCACAAGACCTAACAGAAGATCTAAATAAATGAGTATTGTACATTAAATATCCCCCTTAATTTTTTTTTATTTTTATTTTATATTACAAAAAACAATCAACACATTCATTAAAAGGTGAAAGAAATTGAAAAAATATAAAATCCTTTTAGTCACATCTTTTATCATACTATTTTTATCTCTAAATGCTTTATATGCAACAGAGGATAATAATGTTTCAACTCTTGTTGATGACAATCATTATGATAGTGATGCATTGATTAAAAATAATGACATCATAACAGATAATAATCAACAAAAACAGGCAGATAATAATGTTTACGTGGATATTAATTCGGATAATGGATATGAGGATGGAAGTATGGATCATCCCTACAAAACTATAAATGAGGAAAACTTAGAAAAAATATCTTCAGATTCAACAATATATGTATCCCGTGGAACATACACATTAAATTCTACAAAAATTAACAAAAACATACAATTAATAGGAGAAAGCAGAGATTCAGTAATATTTTTAGCAAACGGAAGTAACAGTACTTTCATTATAGACCAGAACATCAAAGTCACTTTCAAAAATTTCACATTAAAGGATTTCTCATCAAATACGAACTCGGCAATAACCAACAACGGTTACCTCCTGATAGATAATGTTAACATGATGAACAATCTTGGAACAACTTCCAGTGTAAAGGGAGGAGCCATAGTTAACAATGGAGAACTTGAAATAAATGACTCAACATTCAGTGGAAACAGCGCATCCTTCGGTGCAGCAATATACAATTATAAAAATCTTAAAATAAGCAATTCAACATTTGATGATAATTACATTGGTAATGTGGGTGGAGCAATTTACAGTATACGTGGAAACCTAACAGTATCAGATTCAAAATTTTCCAACAACAGAGCTGTAAGTGGAGCAGCAATATATAATGCTGCAGGTTATGCCTACATTAACAATACAGAGTTTATAGAAAACAATGCCGAACACTTCTTTGGAGGAGGAATTTATTCAACAGGAATAACCATAACTGAAAACTGTCTCTTTGATTCTAACCGTGCAAACATGGATGGTGGGGCAATAACAACCACAAGCAACTTTACAGTAATCAACTGTACCTTTGTCGAAAACTTTGCCAACGAAAATGGTGGAGCAATAGAAAATGTTGCATGGTCCGCAAAAGAAAACGGTAATTTGACGATTATCAACTCTTCCTTCTCGGATAATGCTGCAGGAGGAAAGGGTGGAGCAATCATAAACTATCACAAAGTGGAAGCAGAAGGTGAACCTGCAGTTGTAACGGCCAGAAACACAATATTCGAATACAACTCAGCATCCATCGGCGGATTAATATATAACGAGGAATACATGGATTTCCAATACAATGCAATAATAAATAATGAAGCAGAAAGTTATAACACAATATATTCCGAAGAAAAGGGTATAAAATCAATAGACAATAACTGGTGGGGTACAAACAATCCATCTGTTGATGAAATAGACTGCATGCCACAAACATGGGTAATGCTTGAATTTACTAACCGGACACAATTAACTGCAGATAAACAGGCATCAATCAGGATATCCCTAAACACTCTAAATAATGGTGAAACAATAAACACAACTATACCTCAAAGAACCGTAACATTCTCTGCAGAAAAAACACAATTTGCAGAAAATGATGTGGACTTCATTGCTTTCTATGACACCGAAGTATTATATGAAGGTGATGTTCTGAGGGCATGTGTGGATAATCA
>DUHK01000163.1 GCA_013330915.1 Methanosphaera sp.
CAGCTGGATGAAATATCCATTGCCAGTGGAGGGGAAATTGATGCTATGATAAGGGACATTGCAAGAAAATACAATGCAATTCTTCTTACAAGTGACAAGCTACAAAATGACATAGCCCAGGCACAGGGTATTGAAACATATTTCTACCAGAAAGAGGGACCGATACAACTTGACAAAACAGAACTTGAAAGTTATTTTCTGGAAAACATGTCTTCAGTACATCTAAGGGAAAACACCACTCCTATCGGAAAAAGGGGAACTCCCGGAAAAGTGGAACTTGTTGAAATAGACTATGTTCCATTAAGATACAGGGATCTGGATAGAATTGCAAAAGAGGTAATTGAACAGGCAAAGCTTAGAAACGACTGTTTTATTGAAATAGATAAAAAGGGTGCTAAAGTTATTCAATTTGGAGATTTAAGGGTTACAATTGCAAAACCTCCATTTTCAGACGGATTTGAAATAACGGCAATAAAACCTGTTAACAAACTGGATCTTGTGGATTATAATGTGTCCGACAAATTACTCGAAAGATTATCCAATCAGGCAAAGGGTATACTTGTTGCAGGTTCTCCGGGTGCCGGTAAATCAACATTTGCCCAGGCACTTGCTGAGTACTATTACTATGATCTGGAACAGCTGGTTAAAACAATGGAATCTCCAAGGGACTTGAATCTGGATGACAACATAACCCAGTACGGTCCGCTGGAAGGTGATATGGAAAATACCGCTGACATATTACTTCTTGTCAGGCCGGATTATACCATTTTTGATGAGGTAAGAAAAACAAGGGACTTTGAAATATACTCTGACATGAGATTGGCCGGAGTTGGAATGATAGGTGTGGTACATGCAACAAGAGCTATCGATGCAGTTCAAAGATTCCTGGGAAGATTGGAACTGGGAATAATTCCTTCAGTAATAGATACTGCAATTTACATTAAAAACGGTGAAATTGACACTGTTTATTCCATTGAACTTAAGGTTAAAGTTCCTAGCGGAATGCTTGAGGCAGATCTTGCAAGACCAGTAATTGAAATTAAGGATTTTGAAAACGGCGAACTTTTCTATGAAATCTACACTTATGGTGAACAGACCATCGTGATGGACGTTAACAAAACCAATTCCAATAAGGATAATGAAGAAGAAGAAAAAAGTCCAGTCAGTAAAATTGTTGAAAAGGTTATCCGAAAAGAGGTAAATCGTGTAGCTCCTAATGCAATCATGGAGGTTTCATTAATATCCCAGAACAGGGCTTTGCTTGAAATTGATGAAGAACACACCGGTGCTGTGATAGGTAAAAACGGCAGAACAATTGCACAAATTGAAGAACGTGCAGGAATAAGCATAGAGGTAAGTACCCTTGACATTAAGGAAATAGACAATAAAACCCCTATTCACGTGAGCGTTTCAGGAAATTACTTGTCACTGAACTTTAGGAAGGAAGATATTGGTTCCAGCTATGACATTATCGTGGAAGATGAATACCTTTTTACTGCAACGGTTGGTAAAAAAGCAAACATCAGACTGAAAAAAGATATTGAAATGGCGGAAATTATTATCAAAGCTATGAAAAAGGATGAACCTGTATATGCTCGCTTAAGAAATGAGGATTTATTCTAAAAAAAGAGTGATATTATGAAAATTAGTGTTTCTACATTGGGAATGTATCCTGCAAAAATGGAAAACATACTGGAGTTTGTTGACAACAACAAACTTGAATATCTTGAAATCATCACGGAATATCCTTACAAACATGTTACAGCTGATGATTTGTCAAACTATGATTTGGGCATAAGTATTCATGCACCAATGTCCGACATAAACATTTCATCACACGTTGACAAAATCAGGGAAGCCTCCATCGAGGAAATGGTTTGTTCCTTTAAAAAGGCAAATGAATTGGATGCACAACGTGTCACAGTCCATCCGGGTTCAATACCTGTAATGGCATTAAAGTTTCCGGATAAAATCCTTGATTACAACATACAGTCCTTAAAATATTTACAAACACAGGCAGAGGAGTATGGGGTAATGATGTGCGTTGAAAACATGCCTATGATGGAACGTCTGTTATACACCAATATTGAGGCATTGTATGAAGATGTTGCAAAGCAGATACACAGTGGAATTACGTTGGATGTTGGACATGGCCATAACAATGGATTTAGTGTGGATGAAATGCTAAAAAGCCGGGACATTCACCACATCCACCTTAGCGATAATGATGGTTCATATGACATGCATGATGCTCTTGGAACACATGATATTGACTTTATCCGACTGTTTGAACTTCTTGAAAAAAATAAATACGATGACATCTGTGTTATTGAGGTATACACTGTAAATCAGATTCTCAAAAGCATCGATTATTTAAAACAGATCAATATACTATAAGGGGAGTGTTATTATTCCAATGTATTCAGAATTAAAAGATGACAGAGTGATTGTTAAACATGAACATGCACATAACCTGTATAATAAAAGATATTATGGAAATTTAACTGATTCAGGACTGGAGTTATCGTTTATTGAAGCGCTGTACCTGCTTGAAAAAGATAAAATAGAAATTTATGATGAAAAAGATGGCATTGTAAGTATTGAACATATGACAAACATCATCCGGGAAAAACAGATCTTTTCTCATTTTCTTGTATATAAAGATCTTCGTACCAGAGGTTACATTGTTAAAACGGGATTTAAATACGGCAGTGACTTCAGGATTTATGAAAGAGGTCATGCACCTGGAGACGGACATTCAAACTTTTTGGTTAAAATACTCTCAGAGGAACAGTCAATTAAGGTGAGGGATTTCTCAAGTTATGTTAGGGTAGCTCATGGTGTGCGAAAAACCCTGCTTCTTGCCGTTGTTGATGACGAATATGACATAACATATTACAATGTGGAATGGACCAGACCATAAAAAAAATTAGGGGGAGTGATTATTGTGGATATGATAGATCCATGGGGTTCTTCAATTATAGATTATGAAAAACTTACACAACAATTTGGTATTAAGGCATTTAAGGATGTTGTAGCAGACATTCCTGATGCAAGCAAACTGATGACCAGGGGAATTATCTTCGGTCAAAGGGATTACAAAAAAATAGTGGACAGCCTAAAAAATAACAAGGAATTTGCCACAATGACTGGTATGATGCCTAGTGGCAGAATGCATATCGGTCACAAGATGGTGGTGGATCAGCTCAAATGGTATCAGAAAAAAGGTTCTGATATTTATCTTTCAATAGCTGATATGGAAGCCTATGCTGCACGTGGAATATCAAAGGAAGAGTCAAGAGAATTGGCTCTGACAGAGTACATTGAAAACTATATTGCACTGGGTTTGGATGTGACTAAGGATAATTTTCACATCTATCTTCAATCAGAAAATGAGGATGTGAAAAATCTTGCATACCTTATTGGTAAAAAGGTGACATTCAGTCAAATGAGAAGTATCTATGGTTTTGACAACAGTACCAATATTGCCCATATATACACACCGCTTTTACAGGTTGCAGACATATTGCATCCTCAGCTTGAGGAATATGGAGGACCAAAACCTGTCATAGTACCTGTCGGACCTGATCAGGATCCGCATATTCGTTTGACAAGGGATTTGGCAGCTAAGTTTAACGAGGAATACGGTTTTATTGAACCTTCAGCAACATTCCATCGTTTCATGACAGGTCTTACCGGAGAGAAAATGAGTAGTAGCAAGCCAAAAACGGCAATTTATCTGACCGATTCAATTAAGGATGCCACCAAAAAAGTTAAAAGTGCAAAAACTGGTGGACGGGACAGTCTTAAGGAACAAAAAGAACTGGGTGGTCAGCCAGACCAATGTTCTATATATGAACTGCTGGTTTATCATTTGGTTGAAGATGACAAAAAGCTTGAAAATGTTAGACAAAAATGTCTTGATGGTGAAATTCTTTGTGGTAACTGCAAACAGTGCGCCGTTGAATTGCTGACAGAAATGTTCGAAAAGCTGGAAACGAAACGTGAAGAGGCACATGAAATTGCAAAAGACCTGTTAAAATAATCCCCCTAACTATTTTTTTTTATAAAAAAAATTATTTTGTTAATTCTAATTCATCATGGATTAGATTATATTGAGTGTAATTTTATAGTTAACAACTTCAATAAGAATATTGATTTTCTTGAGTGTAATCTATTTTTTTTATATTATTTTTTCAATC
>DUHK01000019.1 GCA_013330915.1 Methanosphaera sp.
TGTCACAGATTTTATTTTATTTTTATCATCCAAAAATTTAAATTTTAATATAGTGTTTTTAAAGTAATATTAATAATTTTATACCAATAATTTATTAATAATATTATCATAATAATAAATAGGGCGAAGTTTGTAATAACCAAACTGTTCACCAAAATTAGAAATACATTTACAATAAAAATTGTGTTAAGGATACTAAATTGAATCACATAAATTAACAAATTCAATTTGGACATTTTCTTTTTTTAATGATTCAATTAATTTTTTTGCATAACTCAACTTTTTTTTCTTGAAATCATCAGCTTCCTGCAATTCAACACCTATTTCCGGTCTTGAATAATTTGTAACAACATCACCAAAATCCATGCCTGCCAAAACGATTTTTTTCATACACAATGCGAAAACTGCTATATGAACTGCCCTATCCCCATCAGTAAAACCACCATAATTTTCCAGATTACCAAATGCCTTGCATTGACAAGTGGGAACAACACGTTCCAGTTTATCCAGATACTTTTTTAGTTTATCCATGTTATCCCCATGGGCATGGACAAAAAGGATTGATCCCTTCTTATTGGATGTGAAGATACTTTCCATATCACCATCAAGATCCGTGACGATAATGTCAGGTATAATTCCCTCTTCAATAAGTGCCTTGGTTGTACCGTCAGCTGCAATTAAAGTATAGTCTTTTAGATTACTATTACTTTTAAGGTAATGTATATGCTTTTTAATTGAAGGGCCGGCTCCAAATACAATACATTTATCCTTAAAATCTATATGTGACAAATCGAATTTGGAAATGTTTTCATTCAGATATATTGCACTGAGGATATCATCATTTTCATCAAAAGAAAAATCATCCAAAATGATATCATACCACTTATCCCAATCATTATACATCAAACCACCTCCCGATTTTCATAAAACATCATTTCCCTAAACAAAAATGAAACTAGTTATTTTAAAAGGAAATCAATTTCCATAACATTAAAAAACTATTAAATCAAATATAATAACATAGTAAGTTTAGTAAATGTATAGTATACTATGTACAAGTATATTAAAACTAGTCTTATTATATTTTTTTAATAAACGTTTATAATAAAAATATATATTTTGGAGGAATATTCCCAATGGAAGACATATTATTAATGATTCCTGGACCTACTACTGTTCCTAAAAGAGTTTTAGATGCTATGGCAAGACCTATTGTTAACCATAGAGGAGCAGCTTATGGGGAAATTTTAGATGAAACCAGTGCAATGATGTCTGAAGTATTTCAAACAGACAACAAATCATACCTTTTAACAGGATCAGGTACAAGTGCAATGGAAGCAGCTATTGCAAACATCGTAGAAAAAGGTGATAAAGTAATTAACGTTGTTGGAGGAAAATTCGGACAAAGACTTCAACAATTAACCGAAGTTTTCGGTGGAGAATCCATAGAAATCACCGTTCCATGGGGACAGGCAGTGGACCCTTGTGAAGTTCAAAGAGTTATGGAAGAAAACAATGATGTTAAAGCACTTACCATGATTCATAATGAAAGTTCAACTGCAGTTGTAAACCCTATTCAGGAAGTCGGAAAAATCATGAAAGATTACGACACATTATTTGTAGTTGATACAGTCAGTTCACTGGCTGGAGATGTTGTTAAAGCTGATGATTTCGGTTTAGATATCTGTTTATCAGGTTCACAAAAATGTATTGCAGCACCACCTGGAATGAGTATGATAACTTTAAGTGATGATGCATGGAACGTTGTTGATAAGGTAGATTCACCAACATACTACCTTGACATGAAAAAGATGAGAAAAAGTGCTGAAAAATCACAAACACCTTACACACCTAGTGTTTCAATGACATACGCAATGAACGAAGCTTTAAGCATGGTTCTTGAAGAAGGATTAGAAAACCGTATAAGACGTCATCACATTGGTGCAGAAGCTACCCGTGAAGCAGCTAAGGCTTTAGGACTTGACCTGTTTGCACGTGAAGGAGATTACTCCAATACACTCACAGGTATAAACCTTCCTGAAGGTATTAGTGACTCACAGTTACGCGGAACCATGAGAGACAAATACCAAATCGAAATTGGTGGAGGACAGGACCACTTAAGTGGTAAAATATTCAGAATTGGTCACATGGGTATTACAGGACTACCTGAATTATCAAGAACATTCACCTGTCTTGAAATGACTTTAAAAGAATTTGGATTTGAATTTGATACAGGCGCTGGAGTGGCAGCACTACAAGATGTATATCTTAAAAACATGTAAATACGCTTTTGAGTGAGATAAGATTCTCACTATCTTTTTTATTTTATAAAGTTTTTTTTTGGATTGAGTAAATATGTTAAGCCGATCTTTGAAAATTAAGAGTTCATTGGTTTTCTTAATTATATGGATAATCATCTTATTTTTCACAACAAGTTTCAACGTAAGCAATTGGTTGAATATTTATTCTGTAGCCTCTTTTATCGGAGGTTTACTTGTATTTTATCTATTTTATAAATTATAACTAATTTTTTTTAATTTTTTAATACAATACATTTAAATATTAGATAATTTAAACTATTATTATCGGAAGTATGTTTCCGACTTCCGTCATATTTATTATAAAAATATAATGATAAAAAAAACAATATAAGAATAAGGAAGCATAACCAAGAAGAAAAACAATATTAAATGGAGGATTATATGTGGTATCAGAATCACTACTAAACACGGGAGATACTGCATGGATACTAATATCCACTGCACTGGTCATGATAATGACACTCCCAGGACTGGCATTATTTTATGGAGGAATGAGTAAAAAGAAAAACGTCCTGAACACGATGTTTTTATCTCTGGCAGCATTTGCAATTGCTAGTGTAATCTGGGTTATATTCGGATATCAATTTGCATTCGGAGAAACAATAAACGGATTTTTAGGAGTACCAACCCATTTCTTCCTAAATGGAATAGGATTGGATATGCTTCATCCAGATACGGGAATCCCTGAATTATTATACGTAGCATTCCAGGCAACATTTGCCGCAATTACTGTAGCACTTATTTCAGGGGCAATAGTCGGACGTATGAAAGCAAAAGCATGGCTTGCATTTGTAGTCATCTGGCTGACACTAGTATACATACCTGTAGCACACTGGGTATGGGGAGGTGGATGGCTATATCAACTTGGAGCACTGGACTTTGCAGGAGGAGCTGTAGTACACCTTAATTCAGGTATTGCAGCATTGGCACTAATTCTAGTGCTTGGACCAAGAAAAGACCAAAGATTACTACCTCACCACCTCGGGTATGTTGTAATCGGTGCAGCATTATTATGGTTCGGATGGTTTGGTTTCAACGGAGGATCTGCTCTGGCAGCAAATGGACTGGCAGCAAATGCAATTATCACAACCAACGTTGCGGCAGCAACTGCAATGATAGGATGGATTTTAATAGACATATGGAACTCCGGAAAACCAACAGTACTCGGAGCA
>DUHK01000065.1 GCA_013330915.1 Methanosphaera sp.
TGATATGAAAGACTTCGTTGAACCTATTGACGGAGCTAAAAAAGGAATCCGTATTAGATACGTACAATTCGCAGACTCCATGTATAACGCACCAGCTCAACCTTACGACAGAGCAAGATCATACATGAGAAGATTCAGAGGAGTAGACACAGGTACACTTTCAGGAAGACAAGTAGTTGAAATGAGAGAATCCGACCTCGAAGAAACCGCAAAATTATTAATGGAATCAGAATTCTTCGACCCTGCAAAAACAGGATTAAGAGGAGCAACAGTACACGGTCACTCATTAAGACTCGATGAAAACGGTTTAATGTTCGACGCATTACAAAGATACGTATTTGACGAAGACGAAGGCGTAGTAAAATACGTAAAAGATCAAGTAGGTGTAGAACTTGACGAACCTATTTCAGTAGGAGAACCATTACCAGAAGATAAACTTAGAGAAATCACTACAATTTACAGATATGACAATGTAAGTTTAAGAGATGACCCTGAAGTAATCAAAGTTGTAGAAGAAGTACACTTCGCAAGAACTGCTGGTGGATATGGTTTAGAAGTATTCAACGACGATTTACAAAGTAAATTAGGTGGTAACTAATGGTAGATGAGAAAAAATTATTCTTAAAGGCTTTACAAGAAAAATTTGATGAAGACCCTTCAGAACAAAAGACTAAATTTTACTGCTATGGTGGATGGGAACAATCCGCAAGAAAAAGAGAATTTAATGAACAAGCTGAAAAAGCTATGGAAGCTCGTGGAGGATTACCATTCTACAACCCAGATATCGGGGTACCTCTAGGACAAAGAAAATTAATGGCTTACCAAGTATCTGGTACAGACACATACGTAGAAGGGGACGACCTTCACTTCTGTAACAACTCTGCTATCCAACAATTAGTTGACGATATTAAAAGAACAATTATTGTAGGTATGGATACAGCACACGGTGTACTTGAACAAAGGTTAGGTGTAGAAGTAACTCCTGAAACAATCAACGAGTACTTAGAAACCATCAACCATGCACTCCCTGGAGGAGCAGTAGTACAAGAACACATGGTAGAAGTAGACCCTGGATTAGTAGTAGATTCATACGCAAAAATCTTCTCCGGTGACGACGAATTAGTAGATCAATTAGATCAAAGATTTGTAATAGACATTAACAAAGAATTCCCTGAAGAACAAGCAGAACAACTCAAAAAATACATTGGTAAAAAAACCTACCAAGTATCAAGAGTACCTACATTAGTAGTACGTGCTTGTGACGGTGGTACCACCTCAAGATGGTCTGCTATGCAAATCGGTATGAGTTTCATCTCTGCATACAAATTATGTGCAGGGGAAGCAGCTATTGCTGATTTCTCATACGCAGCAAAACACGCAGACGTAATTTCCATGGCTAGCGCAATGCCAGCAAGAAGAGCAAGAGGTCCTAACGAACCTGGAGGAGTAACCTTCGGTGCATTCTCTGATATGGTACAAACCAGCAGAGTATCTGACGACCCAGCAGAAGTTACCTTAGAAGTAATCGGTGGAGCAGCACCATTATACGACCAAGTATGGTTAGGTTCATACATGTCTGGTGGTGTAGGATTCACTCAATATGCTACAGCAGCATACACTGACGAAATCTTAGACGACTTCATTTACTACGGTAAAGACTATGTAGAGAAAAACTACGGTGGATTATGTCAAGCTGAAGCTTCAACAGAAGTAGTAAGAGACATTGCAAGTGAAGTAACTTTATACGCATTAGAACAATACGAAGTACCAGCAGCATTAGAAGACCACTTCGGTGGATCACAAAGAGCAGCTGTAGCTGCAGCAGGTGCAGGTTGTTCAGTAGCATTCGCAACTGCTAACTCCAACGCAGGTGTAAACGGATGGTACTTAAGTCAATTATTACACAAAGAAGGTCACAGCAGATTAGGATTCTACGGTTACGACTTACAAGATCAATGTGGATCATCCAACTCCTTATCCGTAAGAAGTGACGAAGGTCTCATACACGAATTAAGAGGTCCTAACTACCCTAACTATGCAATGAACGTAGGTCACCAACCTGAATACGCAGGTATTGCTCAAGCACCACACGCAGCAAGAGGAGACGCATTTGCACTTAACCCATTAATCAAAGTTGCATTTGCAGATAACAACTTACTCTTCGATTGGGCTCACCCAAGAAAATGTATTGCAAAAGGTGCAATCAGAGAATTCATGCCTAGCGGAGAACGTGACTTAATCAACCCAGCTTTATAGATGGGCAAATTTTAAGGAAGAATAAGGGTTATATTTATATATAACAAGGAATATATATAGTAGTGAAGTTTTCCAAGTAAACTTTAAGTATTGAAATATATTCAATAATAGTTAATAGATGGGATAGCAAGATACGACCCGTATTACAGTCGTAGATGAGGTACGATCTGCATACTTCCATTATTTAAACTATTATTATACTTTTACTGGAAATAGTTAAGGAATATGTTTTACTTGAAAACTGGACCCTTATGCTATTTTCCTTTTTTATTAAAATCTTTTTTTATCAATTAATTACTCTAAAAACAATTAATCTCTTTTATTTAATTCTGCTTTTATAACAATTTAAAAAAAATAATTTTCACTTATAATAATTAGATATTCATTCTAATTATCATGGATTTAACTAAAATTTTAAAAAAAGAGGGAGATTAAGATTTAGTAAACGTATTTACTCTTGTTTTCAATTACATTATCCTCATCACAGATGACATTACCCCTGTTTATTGTCATTACATTACAACCTACAAATGGTCTGTTGTCAAATGGTGAGTATTTTCCCTGGGTGTACCAGTTGTCGACATTGATTCTGCCTTCCCGTTTCATGTCCAGAACTGTTATGTCACCATCGTATCCAACTTCAATGGAACCTTTCTGTGGAATTTTAAATATTTTTGAAGGATTGTAACTTGTCAGTTTAACGACTTCTTCTAATGTGAGATTATTATTGTTTACCTCAGTAAGAAGCAGTGGCAATGTCACTTCAAGACCAGGTATTCCTGCCGCACTGGTCCACGTGTTCTTCTGTTTTTCCTCCAACGTATGTGGTGCATGATCTGTTCCGATAGAATCAAATTCATTCAGATGGCTCAAAGAAATGTTATAGTTAACATCACGTAACGGCGGATTTGTTTTTGCTTTAATGCCATAACTTTCATATACTGAATTGTCCAGGAACAGATGATGAGGAGTTGCTTCAATGGTTATGTTGGTGCTATTTCGTGCCTCATGAATCAGTTCCAATGTCTGTCTGGTGCTGATGTGACAGAGATGAATCTGCAAACCCAACTTTTTGGCATATTCAATTGCCCTGTTAACTGCTATAAGTTCCGCCAGTGCACTTCGTGCATAACTGTAAGTGATGGTTTTTGAATCATTGCTCTTGTCGCTGCTTAATGTTTTAATATTATAATCTACCAGATTTTTATCTTCACAATGCAGGCATAAAGGTTTGCCCGTTTTTGATACATATTCAAACATTTGGTATAACTGGTCGTTATCATGAAGATCCATAAAAATCTTATAGGCTGCCGGTTTTTCATTTAATATTTCATCAACATCCTTCTGTGTTTTTACTCCTGCATGTATTGCAAAGTCTACTACTGATTTTTTCTTTGCAATTTCCTTTTTTTCCTTAAATGCCTTGAGAGTATCTGTCTGTGGAATGGTATTGGGCATGTCTATAACAGTAGTATACCCTCCGTGTGCTGCTGCTTGGCTTCCACTTTTCCAATCCTCCTTATGTGTAAGGCCGGGATCTCTGAAGTGTACATGGGGGTCTATAAGTCCGGGAATAACAATTTTTTCTTCAATATCTATAATCTGGTCAGTTGTTTTATCTGAAGATAACAATTCTTTTTTAATTTCCTTGATTTTACCTTCTTCAATGATGATGTTTACAATATCATTTTTAATTGTTTTACAATTTTTCAATATTAAATTTCCCATTTTTCACACCCTCTTTTTTTTATTAAAGTGATTATAAAAAACTTTACTTATTAATAATATTTGTAACAAATCTTTATATATCTTTTAAAAATTCTAAAGTTGATTTTTATGCAAATGGATACTTTTGTTGAGTCTATAATCGAGGAAGATAAACGACAATTTCGTGAAGATAACCAATTGAACTCTTTGGAAATTATTAACACAACCAATGAAACACCTGTTATAGCAGATTTCACAGAATACTCTCCACTACATAACGGGCACCTGTTTTGTATGACGGAAGCTAAGCGTATGCATCCTGAAGCACTCTTTGTTGCCGTTATTCCTGGTTTGTTTGAACGTAATGGGAGAGGTCTGCCATACATAATGACCAGACATAAAAGGGCCCAGTTGGCAATAGAACTTGGGGCAGACATTGCTGTTGAAGGTCCGCCAATGGGAATTATGGGTTCCGGCCAGTACTCCCTATGTCTGTCACTGATGTTCAAGGCATTAAATGCAGATTACATTCCAAGGGGATATATTAGTGATGACCCTAAATTTAAAATAATACTTGATTACATAAATAAAGGTAAGGGAGTGGCACCAAAACCATATAAAATAATTTCAATGGAAGATAAAAAGGTGTTGCTTGAAGGTAAATTGAACAATGACGATTATGTTATTGTTTCATTAGCCAAATCATTAACTAAAATTAATTTTGATTTTAAGAATAAATTTATTTTTGTTCCACGATTGGAAAATGTAAGCGGTACCAAGATTCGGGAACTTGTTTCAAATGGACAGGTCGATGACTTGGATGACATGTTGCCTCAGGAAACAATTAATTTGTTGAAGGAGGAAATTTCCTTAAATCATGCACCATTACATGATACACGTGCCTATTCCTCTTTACTTAATAATGTAAATTCATTTTCTAAAGAAGAATTGAATAATCTGAATTTAATAGATTCAAAAACTGTGGATAATATTCTCTCAAAAAGACCATTTGACAGTGTGGATGACTTGTTGGACAGTATTACTCAAGGTTTTAGTAAGCATCGTAAACAAAGAATTTTAAGTGTATTGGAAGTAGGTATTTTTAAGGATGAAGTACATAAATATATTAATAATTATCCACAAAAAATCAGAATATTGGGATATAAAAATAAAGAAGTTCTTAATAAATTTGAACACAATTTAAAAAATAATTTAAAAGGAGATAATGGAAAAGTATGGCAATAGATGATAAAGCTTTTATAAGATTAAACTATACTGGAAAAGTTAAAGAAACTGGAGATGTATTTGATACAACATTTGAAGATGTAGCTGAAGAAGCAGGTATCAAAAATCCAGACAAAGATTACCATCCAATGGTTTTAGCAGTAGGATCCAGTCAATTAATTCCAAAATTACATGAAGAAATACAAAAATTAGATGTAGGAGATAAAAAATCTGTAGAAATTCCATGTGAAGACGCATTCGGTAAAAGAGATCCTAGCAAAATTCAATTAATTCCAATGAAAGAATTCAAAAAACAAAACATCAAACCATTCGTAGGTATGCCTTTATCATTAGAAGGAAATCCTGGTATTGTAAGAACAGTTGATGGTGGAAGAGTAAGAGTGGACTTCAACCATGAATTAGCAGGAAAAGATATTGTATACGATTTAGAAATTGTTGAAACAATCGAAGACAACGAAGAAAAAATCAAAGGTTTAATAGAAGTATACTACGGAAATCCTAACTTAAACTTAGATGAAGTAAAAATAGACATTGAAGATGATGTTGCAAAAATTAACTTAGGATTAATAGCAGGATTCGACCAAAGATCCGCACAAGAAGTAACTCTTTCAAAATTCAGAGTGGCCAGAGAAGCTTATGAAAACATTGAAGAAATTGAAAAAGTTCAATTTATCGATGAATTCGAAGATAACACTCCTGAAGAAACAGAAGAAACAGAAGAAGAAATTCCTGAAGTTTTACCTGAAGACGAAGAATAGTTATGAAAGGGGGACATTTTCCCTATAACTTTTTTTTTAAATAATTTCTGAAGTCATTTCAATCATTTTTTCGCATTGAATTAAGTCTTCAATGGTGTTTATTACTGTTGAAATGTTTTCATTTTCTATTATACATATTAGTTTTTCATTTTCAACATAAGATTCAACGAATCCCTCATTATCGGGATACAATGAATGATAAGCTATTTTTGCATATTCGTTATTTAGATAATTGAAAGTTATTTTTGTTTTAATCTTCATTTAAAAACCCGGATATTTTTTTCTATTAATTAAAACTCTATTTAATCAGATAATTAAATATTTTTAATCATCTGTACAATTATGATTAATTAATCATGTTTTTATTAACAGAATTTATATATAATATCTTTAACAAATCATAAATTAATATATTCGATTACATGTTTTTTCATGTAAATTGATTTTATAATAGAAATACTATTTATTGTATTATTATAACATTTTGATAAGTTTCTTTTATAAGAAAGCTATAATTAATGGAGGAGAATAAGAATGGTAAGACCATATACAAGAAAAGATTATATTAGAAAAATACCAGCATCAAAAATTGTACAATATGATATGGGTAATTTATCCGAAGATTTCCCGTTAGAAATATCATTAGCAGTTAAAGATCACACACATTTAACCCACAATGCATTAGAAGCAGCAAGGATTGCTTCAAACAGATACTTACAAAGACAATGTGGTAAACTCGGTTACAGATTAAAAATCAGAGTATACCCACATCACATCGTAAGAGAAAATCCTATGGCAACCGGAGCAGGTGCAGATAGGGTACAGAGTGGTATGAGAGGAGCATTCGGTAAAGCAGTAAGTTCCGAAGCATTAGTACGTAAAAACCAAAAAGTTATCACAGCTTACGTTTACGTAAAAGACTTCGAAAGTGCAAAAGTTGCATTAAACAGAGCTGCAATGAAATTACCAGTATCCTGTAAATTAGTAGTTGACAAAGGTAACGACCTTGTTCAATTCTAAGTACTATAACTAAAAAAATAATGGAAGGATTTAATAATAGAATAAATAGTGGAATTTATATAACCACGTTTCAATCAATTCCTTTATAATTGGTTCTAATCCTTTAAAAGTTATATAAATAAAAATCATATAATGGAATAAAATAAAAAGAAGAGTGTTACAAATGAACTATGTTGAATTTTTCAAAGAACTTTCTAAGGATGACATACCTATAGCTGGAGGTAAAGGAGCAAACCTTGGTGAACTTACAAACGCAGGAATTCCTGTACCACCTGGATTTGTAATTACCGCAGGAACATACCAAAAATTTATCACAGAAACAGGTATAGTTGATCAAATCAACGGCATGTTGGAAACATTAGACATAAACAACACATCAGAATTACAAAAAGTTGCTGAAGACATTAAACAGTTAATAGTCACAACAGATATTCCAGATGATATCCAAACAGCAATCATTGAATCATACAACAAATTATGTATGGATGTAGACAAAGATGATGTAGTGGTAGCTATCAGATCATCTGCAACAGCAGAAGATTTACCTGATGCTTCATTTGCAGGACAACAAGATACCTACCTGAACATCAGTGGAATAGAAGACGTATTGACAAATGTCAGAATGTGTTGGGCTTCATTATTTGAAGCACGTGCAATATTCTATCGTGCAGAAAATGATTTTGATCATTCCAAAGTATTAATTGCCGTAGTTGTTCAACAAATGGTTAACTCCGAAAAAGCAGGTGTAATGTTCACTGTTGATCCTTCAACCGGTGAAGAAGAAATGCTTATTGAAGGAGCATGGGGATTAGGAGAAGGAGTAGTTTCAGGTACAGTTACTCCGGACACATGTCGTTACGACAAAGCAAACGACGAAGTAAAATCCTACAGAATCAACACCAAAAAAACAATGTTCACCAAAGACCCTGAGACTGGTGCAACTGTACAAGTTGAAGTTCCTGATGACATGAAGGATAAAAAAGTTCTTACAGATGGTGATTTGGAACAGTTAACTCAACTCGGTAGAAGAATACAAAAACATTACGGTGCTCCAATGGACACCGAATGGGGTATTGAAAACGATAAGGTATACATGCTTCAGGCAAGACCTATCACAACACTTGACAATATAGATGAAACTAAAAATTCTGAATCCTTAGATGATTCAGATAGAGTAATCATCACAAGAGGTTTAGGTGCAAGTCCTGGTTTAGTATCAGGTACAGTAAAAATCATCCGAGACTTGGATGAACTTGATAAGATTTTAGATGGAGATATCCTTGTAACAACAATGACAACTCCTGACATGGTTCCTGCAATGAAAAGAGCAAATGGTATTGTCACCGATGAAGGTGGAGTAACATGTCACGCCGCAATCATTTCCAGGGAATTAGGTATACCTTGTGTAGCCGGAACAGGTGAAGCAACTTCAATACTTGAAGAAAATTCCAAAGTAACCCTTGACGGTAAAAAAGGTATAGTCTACGAAGGCGAATTCGGTGGAGACAAAGATGATGTCAATGCAGATGAAGCTCAAGTAACAACCGGAGCAGCACCTTTAGTGACAGTTACCGATGTAAAAGTTAACGTCAGTATGGCAGAAGCAGCTCAAAAAGCATATGCTACTGGTGCAGACGGAGTAGGACTCCTAAGAACAGAACATATGATGTTAGCAACAGGAATAGTACCTTACAAATTCATTGATGAAGGACGTGAAGACGAACTTGTACAAGTTCTAGTTGACAACATCCTTAAAGTTGTGGATGTTTTCTATCCAAAAACAGTATGGTACAGAACATTGGATGCTCCTACAGATGAGTTCAAAACACTTGAAGGTGGAGAAAACGAACCTGATGAAGCAAACCCAATGCTCGGTTGGAGAGGAATAAAAAGAGAACTCGATCAACCTGACATTTTAAAAGCTGAATTCAAAGCTCTTAAAAAATTACACGACCAAGGTTATACAAACATTGGTGTAATGTTACCACTGTTACACAAACCATCCGAACTTCATGAAGCAAAAGAAATTGCAAGATCCGTAGGATTAATCCCTCATGAAGACATAGACTTCGGTATGATGGTGGAAACTCCTGCTTCAGCAATTATCATTGAAGACTTCATAGAAGAAGGACTTGACTTTGTAAGTTTCGGTACAAATGACTTAACTCAATACACTCTGGCATTAGACAGAAACAACGAGTTAGTAGCAAAACATTATACCGAAGCACATCCGGCAGTAATGAAATTAATTATGAGAGTAATTGAAAAATGTAATGAAGCCGGAGTTACAACAAGTATCTGTGGTCAAGCAGGTAGTAAACCGGAAATTGTGGAAAAATTAGTGGAAGCAGGAATCAGCAGTATTTCAGCAAACACTGATGCAGTACCTACAATTAGAAAATTAGTGGCTAAAGTAGAGAAAAAAATCATGCTTGATGCTGCTAGAAAAGTTTTAAACGAAAAATAGAATTAACACTCTTCACCCCCATTATTTTTTTTTATTACTTTTAAATTATTTTAACTTTAATTTACAAATATCATAATAATCACAATTTCATAAAATCTTTTGTTAAGAATTATGATTTTTCGAATAATCATATTTGCAATGAATATGTTTATAGGAATTAATTTTTTTTTATTTTAATCATATTTTAGGATTAGGTTAGATAATGTTAGATGAGAGAATGAGTAAGGAAGATATTTTTGAAAATCTTAAAAAATTTCAAGATATGAACATGTCCTATGAATCCGGAAGAATATTGGGTTCAATGTGTACAAAACCGGATCCTATTGCAATGGAAGCTTACAAGATGTTTATTGAAACAAACTTGGGGGATCCCGGCTTGTTTCCTGGCACGGCATTAATGGAATCTGAAGTGATTGAAATGCTGGGAGAAATGTTGCATCTGGAAAATCCTGTAGGGCATATTGTTACTGGTGGAACTGAGGCCAATATCATGGCGATGACAGTTGCCAAGTACTTGTTTAAGGAAAAGAATGATGGAGTTCCTGAAATAATATTGCCAAGGTCTGCACATTTTTCATTTAAAAAGATTATTTCAATGTTATCATTAAAACCGCATTATGTTCCCCTGGATGAAAATTACAGGATGGACGTTTCAATGATTGAAGATTTAATATCTGAAAATACCATGGCCATAGTTGCTATTGCAGGTACTACGGAATTGGGTATGGTGGATGATATAGAGAAAATATCCCAAATAGCATATTCAAATGACATTTACCTACATGTGGATGCGGCCTTCGGTGGCTTCATAATACCTTTTCTGGATGATGAAAGGAAAGCCGGTTTAAACTTTGATTTCAAGTGTAAAGGTGTATCTTCCATCACCATAGATCCTCATAAAATGGGACTTGCACCTGTAGCTGCAGGGGGAATATTGTTCAGGAAACAGGAACATCTTGATAAGCTTGCTGTGGACACACCATACCTGACAAAAAATAAGCAAACCACAATAGTCGGTACAAGAGTAGGTGCGGGAACTGCCGCAACATGGACACTGTTGAAGTATTATGGAAAGGAAGGCTATAAAAAAGTAGTTAGTGATGCCATGCTTTTGACACAGTATACCTATGAAAAATTAAATGATATGGAACACATCAACGTCACATGTAAACCGGAATTAAATCTCATATCATTTACATCTGACATAAAAGATGTTGATACATTAAAAAGTGAGTTATACGATTATGGATGGAGAGTTTCGGCAGCACAAAATCCTCATGTATTGAGATTGGTTCTCATGCCGCATGTAAAAAGGGAACATATTGATAATTTTCTATCGGATTTAAAAGTATTGCTAAAAACAGAATAAAAAAAAGAGGAGTGTTATCCTCCGTATATAACTTTTATTACTTCAATCTCGTCATTATCTTTTATAATTTCATCTTCAGTAACTGTTTCCCCGTTTTGTTTTATTACAACAGTTTCAATAGGAATTTCTTCCTCTTTAAGTAAATCTTCTATGGTCTTGTTTTCTTCAAATTCAATTTCCTTAACATTTTCTTTATTTATTAGTTTTATGCTCATATTCATTCACCTATTTCAAGTTTTTGATGTATTTTTTCCAAAAAGTTGCATGATTTACAAACGTCCTTTGATGATGGTTCACCACATCTTATGCAGGTTTTGTTAGGTTTACCGGTGAAATTTTCCAGGTAATCCTTTTTAATTGCAGGTTTAATTTTTTCAAAACCGGTTAATGTTGAATACATGATTGTCGGATGTTTAAGTGTTGTTTCCCTTAAAAAGTCGCCGATTTCCATTCTGAATGATTCATGTGCATATGGACAACCATCAAAATGCACTTCGAAACCGCTTTCGAGCACATACAATCCAATCTCTTTTTCTGGTATTTCCCTCAGTGGTTTGATTTTCTGGGTAAATCGTTCATCACGGGCTTCGGTTTTATATCCTATCCTGACCATGTTGTTGATGTTTCCTTCCAGATAATTCATCAGTATGCTTTGTGTTTCATCATCAAGATTGTGTCCCGTGGCCAGTTTTGTTGCATTTACTTCTCTTGCGGTTTGATTAAAAATCTGTCTTCTGAAAACACCGCAGAACGTGCATGCATGCTGAGGGTGCTCTTCCTTGGATTCCACTTCCATAATCTTGTCAATCGTAAAGGAATACTTGTCCTTAAACGATACGACATGCTGTTTCACACCAAGTTTCTTTGCAACATCCTTTGCTATTCGAACTCCTTCTGCCCGGTAGCCTGCAATTCCTTCATCGATGGTAACGGCTTCCAGTTCTATGATACGTTTTTCCTTAAGAATATTCAGAATGTTCAATAATGCAACACTGTCTTTTCCACCTGATAATCCTACTAAAACCTTGTCTCCTTTGGTTATTAGTTTTTGTTTCTTGATGGTTTTGAGTACTTTTTGTTCTATGGATTTTCGGAAACAGGCACTACATAATCGTTGACCGTTATGTTTCCTGTGTATAACCACATGTTCATATCCACATTGTGTACAAACATTACTTGTCAAATTTATTTCTCCTACAATTAAAGTTGTTATATATTAAAATATTGGAAAATCTTGAATATATTTTTTATCCAGTTTCAGGGCAATTTCTGCCTTTTCAAGTTCCATTCCCAAATATGCGGAATGTTCCATTCTACTTATCAAATCCCTTCTTAAAATCTCTTCATATATTGCCCTTGCGGTTGTGCCTTCAATAACGCAGTTTAACTTAAAGTCCGTGTATAATATTGCCTTTATAAGGTTGTCTTCAACAACTATCTTAAAGCTTCCCTTATAGTCTGGAATAAATTTTCCATCGGCAACAGCGCTGATGTGTGGAATGTCTGCTGTGTCGATTTTCACATCATCCTTCCTGAACTGATCCTTATACTTTACCAGTGTTATGCCGAGGTTTTTTGGTATGCTGTTTTTGATTTTTGACAGAAACATCATGTTGGACGCGGTTTTAAGTTCGTTTATGCTGTTTTTTGTTTTCAAACTGCTTTCGGGAGTAAAAAGTATGTTTGCATTGACTTCCATGGCAATACCACTTAAAACGGCATTGACCCCATTACTGTCTGCATCAAGTAATTCTGACACGTTTCCCACTCCAAAAAACAATGCCTGATGGGGATTTCTTTGTCTGAATAGTCTGCATGCACATATTGCCTCTGTAAGTGAAGGGCTGTTTATAGGATCAAGCAGTGGATCTGCTATTGTAGTAATCATTTCACACTTTTGTGTCAGTTTTTCCAGTGATTCCACCTTCTCTTTTGCAGTGTGTGGAATGTATTTTTTCTTGTAGTTTGTTGGAATAATCACTGCAGCTGCATCATAGTCCCTAATCTCATGAACAATATTTTCATAGTTTCCATGATCAAGACTCAGAATCAAATCAGCACCTGCTCTTAGGCCCTCTTTTATTTCGGTGGTGTTCATGGTGTCAATACTAAGTCCCACATCATAATTGTCCCTTATTAATTTAATCATGTGATATGCTTTTTCAGGATTATTCTCGTTTGCATGCATTCCAACATCAATCATGTCTGCACCGGATTCTATGTAATAGTTTACTTTGGATAATAACTGGTCATCACTTAGTTGTGGTGCGTTTGCTATTTCTCCAAGAACTCTCATAGGAAAATCCACACCTACGGGACAGTTGTGTATTTTGAAATTACCCTTATTTTTCAGCAGTGCTTCAATGTTTTCACTTTTTTCATAGTCATTTATGATTTTCATTGCTTCCTGGTATTGTTTGTCCCTTATCAAAACGTCTGCCGGTGTTGACTGTGAGAGATCGATTTCATCAAGTATGTCCAGAGTTATTTTGATGTCTGCCGCATTACTTGGTCCCTTGAATGATGATATGTTAAGTTCTTGTGTTATGATGCCCGTGTTTTGTCTGATAAGTCCGGGTGTCAGGATGATGTCTATGTTCTCAAGCAGTGTCGTTTTTCTTGTGTTTATGGAGTGCAGGGTCTTGTTTTCCTTCAGGTGATAAATAATTAGCTGGGGTGTGATGAATGCTGCTATGGGCATGGGCATAACTTTCAGGTATATCTCGTGTTTGTCATAGTTTTCAAGATTTTTAATTATCAGTTTTTCTGCTTGTAATCCCGTTATTATTAAAACTTTCATTTCAATCACCCCTTTCATTTGTCATGTTTTATTTATTTTCTTTAAAATTAATGTACTTTTTATAAATATTTTTTCCATAATTTGTAATTATTTGTCATGGTCATTTTTTCATGTTTTCTATAAATTATGCACTTTTTTATGTTGTATTTGTTAAAATTTTCATTTATATCCTTAAATATTGAAAATATTTTAATAATTTTTAAATTATGTCTCGGTTAACTTTATATTGATTATTAAATCTATAAAAAATTAGACAAATCAATAAAATTAACCACATATATAAATATAATAAAAAACATAATGATTTAACATGATTAATTATAGTGTGGATATTTGAAAAAATTGATGTATAAAAAACATTGATTAATGTACTATTTTTATTCAAATAAACTATGAGATGATTTGGAGGAATTTCTCAATGATTGAAATAAGATTTCATGGAAGGGGAGGTCAAGGAGCTGTAACAGCTGCTGAAATTTTGGCTAAAGCAGTCTTTGAAGAAGATAAATACACTCAGGCTTTCCCATCTTTTGGTGTTGAAAGAAGAGGAGCACCAGTAACAGCATTCACTAGAATTAGTGAAGAACCAATCAGAAGAAGATATCAAATATATGAACCAAAATATGTGGTAGTATTAGATGAAACCTTAGCTAACGTAGTTAATTTAACTTCTGGTTTACAAGATGATGGAGCAGTATTGATAAACACAACAAGGGATACAATTCCTTCCCTTGTGGAAAAAAATATTGAAACTTACACTGTAGATGCAACTCAAATAGCATTGGACAACATTGGAAGAAACATAGTTAACACAATTATGTTAGGTTACTTATCAGCAAAAACAGGAGTAGTATCTATTGATTCATTATTGACTACAATCAAGTCCACTTTCAAAGGACCAGTAGCAGAAGCAAACGTAAAAGCAACTGAATACATTTATGAACAAAATGTAGAATAAACAAGGAGAATGGTGAGATTATGAAATCAATAGGAGCCGCCGTAAGAGATCCTGGAAGTACCAGGAAAAATAAAACTGGTAGTTGGAGGACATTTAAACCAGTTGCAGATAAAGAAAAATGTATAGGATGCGGACTTTGTTATTTATACTGCCCTGATGGATGTATTACTTTAGAATATGATCCAGACTACGACTACTGTAAAGGTTGTGGAATTTGTGCAGAAGAATGTCCTGTAAAAGCAATTACAATGGAGCGAGAAACATGGTAGTAAAAGTTATATCATCAGCAGAAGCAATATCTGAAGCAGTTAAGCTTGCAAGACCAGCTGTAATTCCGGTATATCCAATTACACCTCAAACAAAAATTTCAGAAAAATTAGCAGATTATGTTGCAGACGGTGAATTGGATTCACAATACATAAGAGTGGAATCAGAACACAGTGCAATGAGTGCAGCAATCGGTGCATCCGGTGCCGGAGTAAGAGTGTTCACAGCTACTTCAAGTCAAGGTTTAGCATACATGCACGAACCAGTATTTGCAGCAGCAGGTATGAGATTACCAATAGTTATGGCTAATGCAAACCGTGCTTTATCAGCACCAATCAACATCTGGAACGACCAACAGGATTCAATATCCGAAAGAGATTCAGGATGGATACAACTGTTCTGTGAAACAGGTCAGGAAGCATTCGACACAGTTTTACAGGCATACAAAATTGCAGAAAACCCTGAAATATGTGTTCCAGTAATGGTATGTGTAGACGGATTCATATTAACTCACACAGTAGATCCGGTTGAATTAATCAGTCAGGAAGAAGCAAATGAATTCCTACCACCATTTACACCAGTAAATGCATACTTAAGAACCGAAGACCCAATGAGTTTAGGTACCCTTGCAGACACAGAACATTACCTTGAAATCAGATACGACCTTGAAAAAGCAATCAACGCATCAAAAGATTTAATTGATGAAGTAGGTAAGGAATTCGGAGATAAATTCGGACGTTACTATGGTTTAATTGAAGAATACAAATCTGAAGATGCAGAAATAATTTTAATTGCTATGGGTTCAATTTGCGGAACAATCAAAGACGTAATTGACGAACAAAGAGAAGCAGGTAAAAAAGTAGGATTAATCCGTGTAAGATCATACAGACCATTCCCAAAAGAAGCACTTAAAGAAGCAGTTAAAGATGCTAAATTAGCAGTAATTGACAAAGACATTTCATTCTCAGTGGGTGGAGCATTATTCTCCGATGTAAGATCATCATTAACCAATGAAACATATGGATACATAATTGGTTTAGGTGGACGTGACATAACACCGGATCATATCGAAGAAATCATAGAAAAAACCGAAAATCCTACTAAAGATGTAGAATGGATTGGATTAAGGGAGTAGATTAAAATGAAAGGAGTCGACGAAAAAGAATACTTAGCACCGGGACACAGAGCTTGTGCAGGATGTGGTGCAACAATTGCAGCAAGATTAGCACTAAAAGCATTAGGTGAAAACACCATTGCAGTATCTGCAACAGGATGTCTTGAAGTAATCACCACACCTTATCCTGAAACAGCATGGGAAATCCCTTGGATACACGTAGCATTTGAAAATGCATCAGCAGTAGCAAGTGGTGTGGAAGCAGCACTTAAAGCACAGGGAAAAGAAGACACAAACATCGTGGTATTCGGTGGAGACGGTGGAACAACCGATATTGGTATGCAATCATTATCCGGAGCAATGGAAAGAGGACAAAACATTATCTACATATGTTACGATAACGAAGCATACATGAACACAGGTATTCAAAGAAGTAGTTCAACACCTTATGGTGCAAGCACAACAACATCACCTGCAGGAAAAGAAAGTTTCGGTGAAGACAAGTTCAAGAAAAACATGGCAGCAATCATGGTAGCTCATGGAGTACCATACGTTGCAACAGCATGTATTTCACATCCACAGGACTTAATGAACAAGGTTAAAAAAGCAGCCGAAACACCAGGTCCTGCATACATACACGTATTACAACCATGTGCAACAGGTTGGGGTTACTCACCAGATAAAACAGTTAAATTAGGTAAACTTGCAGTAGATACACACATGTGGTTATTATACGAAGCAGTAAACGGCCAAATAGAAGTTACTGTAAAACCTTCACAAAAACTACCTGTTGAAGATTACTTAAGTGCACAGAAAAGATTCAGACATCTGGATGAAGAACACATAGGAATTATCCAAAAATTCGTGGATGAACAAAGTAAACAATTCGGATTATCAGAATAGAAATAATCCGGTTTTATTCCTCTTTTTCATCTTACTTTTTTTTAATCAATAACTTTTTTTTATTACAAGTTTTTTCTTAATCATTTAATTACTAGTTTTAACATAACTTATTTTAGAAAAATTTTTTTTTAAGGAAATGATAATATGATTACTCAACAGCAAGTTGCAGAAGCAGTATGTGACATATATAAACAGGCTGCAATAATTTTACCTGAAGACATAGTTAATGCATTGAAAAATGCATATGATAATGAAAAGAGTGAAATAGCACGTTTAAACATTAAATCAATTTTAAAAAATCTGGAATTGGCCCGGGAAAATGAAGTTCCAATGTGTCAGGATACTGGTTTGCCTATCATCTTTGTTAAATTGGGTAATGTTGAAGTGGAAAATTTGGAACAGGGAATTATTGACGGTGTAAAGTTAGCCACAGAAAACGTTCCACTAAGAACCAATGTAGTGGATCCCTTAACCAGACAAAATACCGGAAACAATATTGGAAAAGGAATTCCTCAAATCAATGTGGAACTAACCAATGAACCTATACTAGAATTAACAGTATTTCCTAAAGGTTTTGGTTCCGAGAATAACAACAAGTTGGCTATGCTTTTGCCTGGTGAGGGAGTAGATGGTATTAAAAAATTTTTCAAAAAAACCATCATATCCGCCGGTGGAAAACCATGTCCTCCTACCGTCATAGGTGTTGGAATAGGTGGTTCTTCAGACATGGTAATGAAACTGGCAAAAAAAGCTCTTCTAAGACCTATCGATCAAAAGAATCCTGATCCACGTCTGGCCCAGTTGGAGGATGAACTTGTCTCCATAGCAAATGACACAGGTATCGGACCTATGGGACTGGGAGGAAATACCACAGTGCTGGGAGTGAATGTGGAACTTGCAGATACCCATACGGCAGGTTTTCCTATTGGAATATGTGTTCAATGTTGGGCTGCAAGACATGCCACATGCATATTAACCGATGATTAATTGTATTGTTCAACAACTCATTTAATATAATCAAAAACATGACCAAGAATAATATGATTTTTCTCCAAAACTTATTTTTTTATAAACGATACTTTTAATATTTACATAGGTTATTCTCATATCATTTTTTTATTCATTTCAAAAGTATCCTTCTCCCTATCATGACATCTTAATATTTTTTCCATAACATGTATAGACATATTCAAATAATTCAATTTAACATCAGATACATATCTTCCAATTATAAGACCAGAAAAACAGTAATCAATTCCAGTACATTCAACATCAAAATACA
>DUHK01000148.1:0-2686 GCA_013330915.1 Methanosphaera sp.
GTAGTACTATTGGATGCCCTAAGATTCGGACACATGAGCGACCAGAGATCAAAATACATATTTGATTATGTAGTAAAAGGAATCTCAGACTACGGAAACAGAATTGGAGTACCTACCGTTGGTGGAGAAATAGAATTTGACGACAACTTCCAGTACAACCCAATGGTAAACGTTGTATGTGCAGGACTAGTTAAAAAAGACGCAATCGTCTATGGAAAAGCACCAATAGTGGGTGACGTATACCTGCTCATGGGTGGAACCACAGGTCGTGACGGTATACACGGAGTAACCTTTGCTTCAGAAGAACTTACAAGCAACTCCGAAATAGAAGACAGACCTGCAGTACAGGTTGCAGATCCATTCACCAAAAAACGTGTGATGGAAGCAACATATGAACTGCTTGAAACACTCGACATACACGGTGTAAAAGACCTTGGTGGTGGAGGACTAACATGTTGTCTGTCTGAAATGGCAGATAAAGGAGGAAACGGTTCATGCATTGACCTCAACAAAATACCTCTAAGGGAAGAAAACATGACACCATACGAAATCATGCTCTCCGAATCACAGGAACGTATGGTATTTGCAATCTCACCTGAAGATGTTGAAAAGGCATCAGAAATATGTGAAAAACATGACCTCTCCCACGCAGTAATCGGAGAAATAATCGACAAAAGAGAATTCATAATCAAAAACGGTGATGAAGTAATATGTCACGTACCAAACGTACTGTTTACAGATGCACCAATAATTGAAAGAGAAGCAAAAGAACCTGAAAAAGTCATTGTTGACGTGGAAATACCAGAAACCAATCCGCAGGAAGCACTTCTTAAATTACTTGCATCAGAAAACATCACAAGCAAGGAATGGGTGTACAGTCAATACGACCACGAAGTACAATTAAGAACAATAGTAAAACCTGGTGATGACGCAGCAGTCATTAAGGTGGATGACAAAACATCATTCACAATAGGCACAGACTGTAACAGTACACATGTTTTACTTGACCCATATCATGGAGCAGCAGCTGCAGTACTTGAATCCATCAACAATGCAATAAGTATGGGAGCAAGACCAATAGCACTGGTTGACTGTCTAAACTTTGGTAACCCTGAAAAACCTGAAGTGTTCTGGCAATTCAAACAGGCAGTAAGTGGAATGAGTGATGTAGCAAACAAATTCAGCACAGCATTCATCAGTGGTAACGTAAGTTTCTACAATGAAACAGAAGGAGTAACAGTCAATCCTTCACCAATAGTGGGAACAGTAGGTGTGTTAAACAACGATTACATCAAGACAATGACCTTAAAAGAAGAAGGTGATGTAATAGTGGTTATAGGAAACACATACCCTGAACTTGACGGATCACAATACTACAAGGAAATACACAACGTAGTACAGGGATACCCACCTGAAGTAAGACTTGACGAAAATTATGCAGTTTCCATGGAAATACAGAAACTCATCCAGGAATGTAACGATGAAATTACCGCGGTACATGACATGTCCAAAGGTGGACTTGTAACAGCACTGGCACTTATGAGCATCAAATCAGACAAAGCACTAACAGTGGACATTGCTTCAATTCCATCTACACAGGAATTAACACAGGATGAAAAACTCTTCTCAGAATCCAACAGCAGATTCATAATAACGGTCAAACAGGACAAGGTTGACACGGTCGAAGAAATCTTAAAAGCAGATTCAATTGCCTACGCTATTGTAGGAGAAGTTACATCTGACAACTTCATAATCAACAACGGTTCTGAAGAACTTATTAATATAGAAGTTGAAAAACTAGTGGAAGCAAACACAACAACAATAGAAAATCAAATGGCTTAGAGTTGTAGAAGGTCATTCTAATGAATGCATTATGGTATTATGCAATAGGGTTTGTAATAGTATGGGTCCTGGCAGTTTTATTGAGGGGAAAATATGACAGCATTTCCGTTCAGGGAATTGTCATCATGCTAAAAACAGAAAAATTGCATGATATTATTGATAAAATAGCCAAAAAGGTTCCAAGATTCTGGAAGGCATACATGAACCTGGGAATCCCTCTGGGATTCTTCTTCATGGCTCTCATGTTTGTGGCAATACTATGGTCACTGCAGCTCATGTTTGAGATGCCGACAGTTTCATTAATACTGCCTGGAGTGGATATTCCGGGTTCTCCAATATACATTCCATTCGGCACAGGACTGCTTGCCCTGGCAACAGTACTTGTAATTCATGAAGGAGGTCACGGAGTACTTGCCAGAGTTGAGGGAGTTGCAATAGATTCTGTAGGATTATTGTTGATGTTAATCATTCCCGGTGCCTTTGTAGAACCAAACGAGGAAGAACTCAAAAAGGTCAACGGCATCAGCAAACTAAGGGTCTATTTTGCAGGGCCAATGTTCAACATGGGGCTTGCAGCAATCGGACTGATACTGATGATGTGTGTGGGAGGATTCATTGCCTCTGACGTATACACAACGGATGGTATGGAAGTAACCAGCGTAATACCCTCCAGCCCTTCTGACGGAGTATTATCCAATGGGATGATAATTCAGGGAGTAAACAATCACAGTGTTACAAATTACTCCTCATATGTTGAGGTAATGAACACAACCCGTATCGGTGATAACATCTCGATAACCACAGACAAGGGAACTTTTAATGTTATCAGCACCACAAACCCCAA
>DUHK01000148.1:2796-5216 GCA_013330915.1 Methanosphaera sp.
GTATGGTACATTTATTCCATGGTTTTTAACACAGTTAAGGGAATTTCTCTATCTGGTATTTCTGTTGAACTTCTCTGTGGGAACCTTCAACCTGTTGCCGATGAAACCATTGGATGGTGGATTGATACTTGAAGAAGTAGTCAACTACAGAATTACCGATGAACGCAGAAAGGATTTTAACCACACACTCAACTGGTGGACAAGGCCTTTGCCTATGGGAATTCGCTGCTGGATAAGCAGAAGATTTAACAAGCTCCTGGATTTCCTGCATAAACACGAATTAAGTGAAGTAAGAGCACAGTTTATAGTAACGGTATTCAGTTATTTCCTGATAATAGTATTGTTCGTGCTTATCATATATGGTATGCTTCCGGGAATACTTAAAATGATTTAAACTCCTTATTTTTATATTTTTTTTCTTTTTAAATTATTAGTAAAGATGTATTTTATATTTTCTGAAGGAGAATTAATTCACATGTTTTTAATTTGATAAAAGTTATGTATCGAGAGAATACATTAATTCTTAATCATATTATTACTTATTTACAATTTCAACATAATTTTAATTTAAGGGAAAATAATTTTAATAAAAGGCATGTGTTGAATAAAATATGTCCTAACTTATATTATACTGTGATTTCAAATATAATATTAAATTTAAAATTCAGGGTGAACCATTATGAATAAAATGAACATTGTAGGTATTGGTCCGGGTGACAGAGAATATTTAACATTAGGTGCTATCGAAACTATTGAAAGCTCCGACGTATTGGTTGGAAGCCAAAGATCACTTGATCTTTTTGATTATCTGGATGCAAAGATGGTGGTTCTGGAACCTAGGGATATTCCGAAAACTGTGAAAATGGCAGTATCCTATCTTGATGATGGTTTAAAAGTATCAGTATTATCAACAGGCGATCCGGGATTCAGTGGAATGCTTAAAACAATACAGAAGTTATCACCAAAAACAAAGGTCAACGTTATTCCTGGAATAAGTTCTGTTCAGCTTGCAGCAGCTAAAGTACAGATACCATGGGACACGGCAAATCTTCTGACAATTCATGGTGGTAAGGCTCCAACAGATGATCTGGTGGACAAATTAGATAACACAAGACCAAACATTGTACTTCCAAACAGACATATCAGTGAACTTGCAGAGTATCTAATCGATCACGGCTACAGTCCGGAACATGAAATAACCATATGTGAAAAATTAAGTTATCCTGATGAACAGATAGTTCAGGTAACATTGGGAGAAGCAATAAATATGGACTTTGGTTATATGTGTGTGGTAATAATTTAATATATAACCTTCTAATTTGATTTAACCATCCATTTTTTCTTATTTTTAAAGTTTCAATAACTTAATTATTTAAAAAAAACAAATATTAATAATATATTAATGAATTTCAAAGAAAATAATTTAAAAAAACGATTATTTATATTTTTTAACCAAGATAAAGGAGTATTGATATGTTACAAATAGCGGTAACAGGTAAACCAAACGTCGGAAAATCCTCATTTTTTAATTCAGCAACACTATCCGAGGCAGAAGTTGCAAATTATCCATTCACAACAATAGATGCAAATGCAGCAATAGCATACGTAACAGCAGAATGTCCATGCAAGGAACTTGATCTCACATGCAATCCGAGAACAGGAAAATGTGAGGACGGCATAAGATACATTCCAGTAGAACTGATAGATGTGGCAGGACTGGTTCCTGGAGCATACGAAGGAAAAGGTCTGGGAAACAAATTCCTGGATGATTTAAGTCAGGCAAGGGCACTAATTCATATCATTGATGCATCAGGAGCAACTGATGCGGAGGGAAACCCTTGTGAGGCAGGAACACATGACCCATTGGATGATGTAAATTTCCTAAAACACGAAGTAACAATGTGGGTATACTCCATCTTAGAGAGAAACTGGCCAAGACTCATCAGAAAAGTAATGAGTGAACATCTTAACTTTGCAAAGGTCATATCAGAACAACTGACCGGAGCAGGAGTACTTCTGGATGATGTTATTGAAGCAGAACGTATCATGAACGATGAATATGACAAATGGGAAAAAGAAGACATGTTACGATTTATAGACAAAATACTTGAATCCGCAAAACCAATAATCATCGTAGCAAACAAGATAGACACACCACAGGCAGAGGAAAACATCAAAAGACTCAAGGAAAAATATGATCAGGTAATACCAACAAGTGCAGAATCAGAACTTGCACTGGTTAACGCAGCAAAGGCAGGACTAATCAAGTACCATTCCGGTGAAGACCACTTTGAAATACTGGATGAATCAAAACTATCCGATAAACAAAAGATGGCACTAAATTTTATAGATGAACACGTTCTTAAAAAATATGGTTCAACAGGAATACAGGAAACAATCAACAAGGCGGTATATGAAAC
>DUHK01000005.1 GCA_013330915.1 Methanosphaera sp.
TGGAAGCAGTCTTTACGAGTCATCTTCAAACTCTTCAACATTCACTGTTGAAAAACAGGATGTCAAAGTGATTTATGATGGTTTGGATGGAACGAAAGAGGGAGCTAAAATAAAAGTTAACGGTACCTTACAGGATAAGAGTGCAAACGTAATTGCTAACAGTAAACTTAACGTGACAATTAACGGTAAAAAATACTCTGTTAAAACTGATGCCAATGGTATGTTCAGTGTGGTTGGACAGGCCGGTGTTTTAGGCAAAAACAACATTACATTCCAATATGGTGGTAGCAAATACTATAATTCATATAAACTATCCAAGACATTTATTGTTTCAGAAAAAACCGATCCTGACATTCGTTTAAGTGGTTCTGAAATACATCCTGGAACAAGCAAAACATTCTTTGCACTTCTTCCTTACGATGCAACAGGAACAGTGAGATTTAAAATCAATGATGATTACATTAGCGACAACCTAACGGTTCAGTACGGTCAGGTTCTTTATTCATATGTCATTCCTGAAACTTATTATATGGAAAAGTACACATTGTACCTTATGTATTCAGGAGACGATGAATATCAACCAAAAACCATGAATGTAACATTGACTTTAACACCTGACGGAGGAAAAAGCAACGTTTCAATGAACATGAGCAATTTCACCATAAAATATTCCACAACAGGCAACATTACAGCATATCTTAACGATAATGCATTTGGAATAGTACAGTTTGAAATTAACAATACAGACGTGTCTGAAAAAGTTAACGTGACATATGGTGTTGCAACATGGAATTATCTTGCAAACCTTACCCCTGGTAATTACAAAGTCATTGCATCTTTCGGCGGAAATTACATGTATTATCCGTTTACAGTAAATTCCACACTCACAATAAGTAAGGCAAATTCCAGCATAACAGTAAAAGGTATGGAAAACAAGGCTGGTAACACCACCTGGTTTGAAGCCAACACAACCGATGAATTTGGAAATCCTATAAATGAGATGAACATTACTTTTAGCCTGAATGACATGGTTATAGGATCCAATCTCACAAACAGATATGGTGTGGCCAAACTGAATTACACTATACCTTCCACATTATACAACAAGACATATGACATAATCGCAACAAGTAGCCCTACCCCCACAGTTATGGGTTCTACAGGACAGGCAACACTGAAACTTTTACAGCTTAAGACAAAAACCGTTGTACCTAACATTTCAACTATTCCTGCAAAAAGCATAACAATCACAGCATCTATCGTTGACGAGTTTAACAACTCAGTTCCGAAAGGAAAGGTAACGTTCAAAAAAGACAATGTAACCATTGTTACTGTTGACGTGGATAACGGATATGCAAAATATCAGTACGAAACCAACTATGAGACTACTCCTCTTAGTTACATATCTGCAGATTATGTGGGAGATTGGAAGTATGACAATTCCAACGGAACAGGTACTTATAAGGTTACAAAACTAGGCACTACCATATCTGCAAGTTCCATAGATGCAAAACCTAACTCAGACATATTGTTTAGTGCCCGTATAACTGACGAGACACAAAATCATGTGACTGAAGGAAACGTTACATTTACCCTTGCAGGTAAGGTATTGGGTACTGTTGAAGTATCAAAAGGTAATGCAAGACTAAGATTTAACCTTGATTCATATGGTGTGGGAGAATACAGAATCAAATGTGATTACCATGGTTCCAAAATATACAAAGAAAGCAGTAACACAAACACATTAACTGTTAAACGTTACGAAACTACAATTAAGGGAAGTCCTATTAATGCGGTTGTAGGTAACACCACAACAATTACATTGAATATCATGGATGAGGAAAAATACAACGTGAACGAGGGAATTGTAAACTATTATGTCAACAACGAGTTCATTGGTAGTGCAAACGTATCAAATGGAGTTTCATCAATAGAATATCTTGTTCCCAACAAGTATGATGGTAAGATTGTTAAATACTACGCAACCTATGTTAAAAATGACATCTACGAATCCAGTTCATATACTGATACCCTAACGGTTTCACACCAGAAAATAGTATATGTCAGTCCATCAGGTTCAGATTCAAACCTTGGTGATGAAGCACATCCATTCAAGACAATTGAACACGCAATTAACCACATTACCCTCTTCGGTACCGTTTATCTTGCACCTGGAACATATTCTGCTTCAGGAATAGAACTTAACAGTTCCATCAACATTATAGGTAGCGGCATGGACAAGACCATTATTGATGGTAAAAACAGTGGTAAACCTGTGTTCAACATAAGCAAAAGAAATGTAGTTCTTGGAATTGATGGAATAACAATCAAGAATGGTAAAAGTAACCTTGAATTTAGTGCCGGGGCAATAGTTACCTCCGGTAAATTGAACCTCGCAAATTCAAGATTCGTTAATAATACCGGAAGTGGAAACTATTCCGGAGGAGCAATATATACAAACGGTATATTAAATGTAACAAATTGTAAATTTGAAAATAACAAAGTAACAAACATCAACAGTCAGGGTGGAGCCATAAGAACATACAACAATATTACATACATAATCAACTGTACCTTTGACTCAAACAAGGTTACCGGAAGCAACACAACCGGAGGTTCGGTGATATTTGGTGATTCTAGTGACATCATAATAAATGGCACAACATTTACCAAAAACAGTGTGACTGGTACGTATGTTACTGGTGGAGTAATCAGAACAGTTTACGGAGACATTGTAATTGATAACAGTACCTTCAAAAACAACAACGTCAAAGCAACATACTTTGCAACAGGGGGAGTTATCGGATCCATAGGTACAGGTATATCAATACTCAATTCAGAGTTCACCTCAAACGTGCTTAATTCAACAAATAACGGTGGAGGAAGTGTAATCTACACCGAAAGTGCCGCACTAGATATTAAAAACTCCAAGTTAAATTCAAATAAAGTATATGGAAAAGAAGCTTATGGTGGTGTATTATACGCTTTCAAAGCAGTTGTAACATTAATTTCAAATGAAATAAACAACAACACCCTAACTGCTACAGACAACGGATTGGGTGGAGCAGTATACATCAACTACGGAAACATGAGCGTTGAAAAAACTAAATTTGCCGGTAATATTATTAAAGCAAAAGAAGTAGCATTGGCAGGAGCAATATATTCTAATTCAAACGTTACAATTGAAACGTCAAGCTTTGAAAACAATAACATTAATGCAAGTAATCTTGGTGGTGGTGCCATAGCAAGTATGGGTAATTTAACTGTTAGTCAGACAAACTTCATTAATAACTACGCTTACAATGCAGGAAATGCAATTACTTCAACCAGTACAGCCAAAAATGATATTGAAGACAATTACTGGAATTCAAACAGTCCTTCATGGGACAATCTCCTGAACGGTTTATCCAAACCTGATTCATATTCAAAAACAAAGTTTAATGTTTAGAATTAATATTTTTTAATTCTATTTTATTTTTTTTATTATATTTTTATTTGCTTAAAAATCTATTTTTCATATAGTTTTATCAACAAAAGTTTAAAACAAGGCATGTTATTTTTATATAAGAGAATTAATAGAGATATAAGCAATTAAATCTAAGGATAACTATTTAAATCTAATTGTATTTTAATAAAATAAATTGTATAATTATATTGTATCAACATAAAAATTTGACAAAGGTAGTGTAAGCATGAACGTATTATCAGCAATGGCAGGAATCAATGACGGTGAATTCTGTAAAAAATTTACAAAACAGGGAGTTGACATGATAACTCTCGGTGGATTTAACATGGACGTGCCAACATTCAAGGCAGGACTTGAAAATATAACCAACGATCGAAAGGAATTTTTCACCTGTCCACACCACTTATCAGAAGATATTGATGAATTTATAGCAAGCATAAGAGAATACAATCCACAATGGAATGGAAAAATCAGTGTAAACTTAAGGGCAACAACCCCCGAACCATTTGCACTATTATATAAAAATGAAAATATAGACGTCATAGAAATCAATGCACACTGTAGACAAGCACCAATGCTGGAGGCAAAAACGGGAGAATATCTGCTTTCAAATCCAAAAGTATTGGCAGACATGCTGGAAGAAGTTACCACAAACTCAAACAAAGAGGTCAGCGTTAAAATTAGAACTAACGTAGATGGTGTGGATACTTTTGAAATAGTTGAACTAATAGAATCATACAATGTAAAATATTTGCATGTTGATGCAACAAACCCTGGAGTGAATTGTGCAGATTATGACACACTAAACAAAATCTGTGGCAAAACCAGCAAACACGTGATAGGAAACAACTCTGTAAGGACACATGAAGATTACATGAAAATGCTTGATAATGGAGCCCAAAGTGTTTCTGTTGCAAGAGCAGCACTTGAGGGAGATATTGACCACATATTTATTTAAACACGCCACTAACCCCCTTTTAACACTTATTTTTAGCATGTTGATTTTATTAAAGGAATATTTTTCTAACAATTAGTAAAATTATTATAGTATCAGTAACATAATAAATTTTATATATGAAAAATGAACGAAGATATGAAAAAAATTCATAATAATAATTTAGAACACAATTTAATTAAGGAGTGATATTGATGGGATGGGAAGATGCACCAGCTCATGTATGTAGAGGAGGAGATGCCAGAGGACTTGCATTCTGTTGTCCACCGGTTAAACCATGTCCAGTACATACAAAACTTGCTGAAGTAGGATTAAGTCCACAGGAATTTGTAAATATTAAACAGGAATTTGGAAGTAAAACAAAACTCGGTGCAGGAGCCGCAACTTGTTTTGGTTCACTTGTTTGGTGTTGTAAAGATTCAAAACCATGTCCATTAAGAGACATGGAACTTGAAGCAAACGGAATATCTCACGACGAATATATGACACTTAAAAAACAGTTATCTGAAGAAATTCTTAAACATACAAATCTCAACACAGTAACTTATTCAGAAGATGACATAAAATCATTGGCAGAAACATTTAACATTACAGTTGATGAAGCAAAACAGGCTTTGGAAGATTCCGGAAACGATTTGAAAACTGCAATTAAAAACCTAAGACTTAAAAGTTTATGATTAAACTTTTAGTCATACCTTTTTTTATAATATATTACCTAAATTTAGAGATGTTAATATGGGACTTACATCATTATTTCTTGAGATGAAGGATAAGCACGTGCTGATTATTGGAACTGGGGGTGTAGGCATTCGCAGAGCAAGACGTTTTCTGGATGCCGATGCCAAAGTCAGCATAATCTCACATGGCCTTGATACTGAAATTAAGGAAGAATTTACCAGAAAGGGTGCAATATTTTATGGTGATGAGGAACGAGACAGGCTGCTTGATGAATGTGACCTGGTGGTTGTTGCAACAAACGATCTAGAACTGAATGATGAACTTGCCCGTAGAGCCCGTGACAAGCTTGTTAACTGTGCAAGTGATATTGAGCTGAGCAACGTTATTGTTCCATCCACGTTTGAATTAGGTAACGTTACTGTATCATTATATACTGGTTCTCGAAGTCCTATGATGGCCAAGGAGTTAAGAAAGAAAATTCAAAGCGTGATTACCCATGAAGATGTGCTTAACATCGAACTTCAAGACAGAATAAGAGAATCATTAAAACAAAATATTCCCACCCAGGAAGAGAGAAAAAAATTGATGAACGAAATCAGGAAAGACAAAACCGTTCAAAAATTCATTGGTGAAAATGATATTGAATCGGCAGTGAAATACGTTCAAAAAGAACTTATTTTTAAGAAAAAATAGTTGAATAAAGAGATATTGTAAAATTTAAGTATGATTAAAGAAAAATATAATCTTAGAATAAACTACCGATTAATGGAATAAAAAAAATATTCAATAACTCAATTGAATGAGGAGATATGGATGCTGATTAACATTAGAATTGATTTTAAAATAGCCGACATAGGATCAATGGAAAACTCATATGAAAAATTAGATGCACTCAATGAAAAAGTACACAACGAAGCGAAAGTCCTAGAAGAAGTTAAAATAAAAACATGCAACAGATACGAAATATACCTGATTACAGAAGAAGACATAAACATACCTACTACTACATTCATAGTGGAAAAAGGCGATAATGCAATAAACCACCTGTTAAGGCTTGCTTCAGGTCTTGAATCCATGATAATGGGTGAAGACCAGATTCTTGGACAAATTAAAGATGCACGTAAAAAGGCTATTAAAGAGGAAACAATCGGTCCAAAACTGGAAAAGGTTTTCACAAAGGCAATACATGTAGGTCAGTCCATAAGAAAAAACACCCACATAAACGAAGGTGGAGTGTCAGTTGGTAGTGGAGCAGTAGAACTGATTGAAGAAAAATATGGAAGCCTGAAAGGAAAAAATGTCCTCATTGTAGGTGCAGGTGAAATGGGAACTGTAGTTGCAAAGGCATTACTTGACAAAGAAACCAATGCCATTGTTGTTGCAAACAGAACATTTGACAAAGCACAGCAGTTAGCAGAGGATCTTGACGGACTGGCAATTAGATTTAAGAAAATGGATGACACATTACATAAAATTGACATACTTATAAGTGCTACAGGAGCTCCCCATCCACTAATCAACAAGAAGAGACTGTCATTTTTACCGCCGGACCACCTTGAAAATATGATAATGCTCGACCTTGCAAACCCTCGTGACATTGAAGATGATGTTAGAGAACTGAAAGTCCAGTTGTATAACCTTGATGACTTAAGATACATCAGGGACAAGAACGTTGAAAAACGTGTGAAAGAAGCTGAAAAAGCAGAAATTATCATTGCAGAGGAAACTGTTTTGTTAAAGGATGCTCTTAAACAGATGGAAATTACTCCCATACTCTCATCAATGAATGTTGAAGCAGAAAAGATAAGAAAATCAGAACTTGAAAAAACCTTGCACATGATTGACATATCAGACAAGGATGCCAAAAAATTGGATTCCCTGACACACAGTATTGTGGATAAAATGATGTTTAACATCATCAGAAATCTTAAACAGGCAGTAAGTAACGATGATGATGAAACAATACGTGCCGCCAAGAAGATTTTGATTGAATATTCAAAAGAATAAAACCATTCAATGATCTCTTTTATGAAAATGATTTGAATAAGGTTTATTAATCCAAATAAAAATCCAATTTGCCATATCTACGGTAGCCATATCCTCTTTTTTTCCTCTTTTTTTATTAATCCATTTAAATTTTCATAGAATAGGACCATTATTAATATTTGAAAGTATCACCATCCAAAAAAAATAGGATTAACTAATTAAATTTTAAACTATGTGGTAAATGTTTTTTATTGAATTGAATATATTTTTCAAAATGAAGATAAAATAGACCTATTTTGTCAGAAATATATTTAAAAATAAAAATTAAATAAAAAAAAGAGTATTAGACTAGTTAAGTCTAATTCCTGTTATTTATTACTTATTTTAGTTATTTGAACACATTTAATTAAATTGGATTTATTATACAATTTTCATAATAAATTATACTAATAATCTTATTTTGTATGAGAAAATTTTTTGAATATTCCTTAAGGGAGGCTAATCCTTAAATGGTATAGTATACTATTATTCCAGTCACTTCTATCAAGAGGATTAAATTAATTGTTTTTATCAAATGGAGTTTTTGCATTCATTAATTATTTATTAATTATAGAAGTAATTTTAGTATAATTTTTTATAAAAACGCAGCACAAAAATAATACTTTTTTAAATTTTAGTATTACCTGCTACAAAATACTTTATGTATGCCATAAGATAAATACTTTTTTATAAAAAAGTATTACTTTTTATGTACTATTAAGGATTTATTAATAAAAAGAGGACAAAAGTCATTTAAAAATGATGATAATCCCCATACAAACAATAAAAAATTCTAAATATTAAAAAAAACAAATTTATCATATTTAAATATAAAAACAGAATATAACTATATGAATATCAATTAAATAAAATTTTTAAATAAGTTACAGAATATTTAAGATAATATTAATTCTTTTATTTATATATTATCCCCTAACTTCATTTTGATTTTTTTTTAACAATTATCTGTTAGATAAGAATTCCTTTTTCATATTGTGATGAAAAATATCATTTCAAAAAGAATTATCCTCCACATAATAGTCCATTAACATACGAACTTATTCTGTTTATATCTGAAGATAATTGATTTTAAGATATGCTTTTATTGGCTCTGTAGAAAACCTTGCTTTGAGTGAAGTATGAGTAATACTACAAATATAATTATTTTACAGAGGGAAATATTTTATTTCAATATTATCCTTTTTTCATCAGATAAAATTAGTTACTCATATCAACTGTGTTTTATCGTCATTTGATTCCTGAGTAGATGCCGCCAGTGCTAAGCATAGTTATAAACAGGCTATCCCCGGAAAACCCTCGGTTCATTTAAATGTGATTAATGATTATTCATTTTTTTGTAACAATAGTATTTTTTTTCCTTCTTTTTGTATGTTTTTTGCTGCGTTTATGTCTCTGTGGTGTGTGATGTGGCATTGCGAGCATGCCCAATTTCTGTCTTTTAGTTTTAGGTCTTCTTTTTTGTATCCGCATTTATTGCAGGTTTTACTTGATGCATACCACATGTCAATGTAGATAACTTGTCGTCCATGTTCTGTTGCTTTTTGTTCTAGTATTTTTTGGAACATGTGCCATGCTTTTTCTTGTATTG
>DUHK01000127.1 GCA_013330915.1 Methanosphaera sp.
TAATATACATAAATCATTTTTTTTATTTTTAAGAATATGAGGGATATATTTAAACATGTTTCAAGTGGTAATATGTTTAATCAATTTCAAAATCATAACGATTTAATAAAAACAAATACTGAAGAATTAATCAGAAATCTTGAAAAAATACCAGATATAAACGAATGCGAATATGTTTTTATAGACACTATAAACAGCCCTCATATCAAGTCATTTCTTGAGGATAAGATAGTCATCACACAAAACAAGCTTCATGATTTTATCATGTTTGAATACGGTATGATGGAAAAGAATCAAATCAATGAAATGACCAAGATTAACTTTAGACAAGTGGTTGACCTGGTAATATTAATGGACTGTGATAAATTACCAAAACACGTGGAGGAAATTATTGATGAAGATACAATCATTTCAAAATATTTGGGAAATGATGTCCTATACATTGAGGATACAAGAAACAATAGGTATACCATTATCACAGCACATGAAAAAATAATTCTTAAACAAAGGGGTGCAAATACTCATATTGAATTTTATAAAAATAAAAATGCGTAACCATTAGTAAAAAATTAATATTTAGAATAAGAAAATATATTATAGATAAAATGTTAGACAAAATATTTTCAGATAAAGATTACATAACATCCGTAGTAATTGGAGTATTCGTTGGAAGTTTAACACTATTTGTAAGCAGACTGTTGGGAATACCTATTACAGGGGTAGTATTAGCAATAATATTATCATCATTCATAACGGCCTTCTTATACAACCCGTCTAAAAAAACAAACAAGCATTCCACAATAAGGGGAACTTCTGCAAGTCTTATATTTTCATTAATATTTGCAATAATGTTGATTGTATATTACATGCCTCATTTAGGTGGTGTATTTCAAACAGCAGACATATCCATTACTACATCAATTCTGATAATACTGGCTATTGCATTAATCTGTGGATTGGTATTGGGAAGTATTAGTGGAAGTATAGGTTCTACTTTCAGGGATTTATGCACAGTTATTTTATCAGAAAAAAAATAATCACACTCTCTTTTTTTCTTTTTATGATAAACTTTCATTAAAATTAAAAAAAATAATAATTTAATATAAATATTTACTATAATATATAATGTAAAAAAAATTTTTAAGGGATATGAATGAATACATATAAATTAAATAAGCTTAAACCGAACGAACTTAAAACAATCGGTCATTACACGGGATACGTCTGTTTAATAATGTCAGTTTTAATGATAGTGCCGACAATATGTGGTATAATATATCATGATCCCACGAGATTTGTAAATTCATTCATAATATCAGCAATAATAACATTCCTTTCAGGAATAATATTGGTTTCATTGTTTAAAAGAAAACAGTTAACAAACCTTTCATTGAAGGGAGCTCTAATTTTTGTGCTTGGTATATGGGGAATCCTGGCAATATATTCAGGTCTACCCTATATTTTATCAGGTGAACTGGGGCCATTTGATTCATTTTTTGAAGCAATGTCAGGAATCACCACCACAGGTTTTTCTTTGATACCAGAACAAACACACCCATATTCCATTGCAATGTGGAAAGCACTGACACAATGGTTCGGTGGATTGGGAATAATCGTTCTGTTGCTTGTAATAGTTCCTTCTTCAGTAAGTTTAAAACGATTGTTTTTTGCAGAAGGAAGAACAGAACAGATGACACCTAACATCAAGCATACGACAATGATTTTCTTAAAACTATATTTGTCAATAACTGCTTTAGGTGTTATACTATACCTGCTGATTGGATTGGATTTTTATGAGGCGTTATGTTTTTCATTCACAGCATTCGCCACTGGAGGATACTCAATATATCCACCTGAAGCAAAGATTTTTGATTCAATAGCGATACAGATTGTAACGATATTCTTAATGATACTGGGAAGTACAAATTTCGTAATACATTACAGAATTATCAAGGGAAACACAAAAAACCTGCTAAAAGACATTGAATTAAGGGCAATGTTCATAATAGTTGTACTGGCAACAATACTCGTAATGTTATCCTTATATACTCAGGGCTACTATGATCAAAACATTTCCGTCATATTCAGACATTCAATATTCCAGGTAATCTCAGTAATGTCATCAACAGGATATGTATCACAGGATATTTTCAACTGGCCACAGTTTTCATTCATTCTCTTGATACTGTTAACATTTGTGGGTGGTTCTATCTGTTCCACAAGTGGTGGAATAAAGTTATACAACATAGTGATATTATTTAAATCAATATGGTGGGAAGTGGAAGAGATGATGCTTCCAAAAAACACCATCAAACCAAAAAAAATCAATCATGACAAGAAAGTAAGGGAAATATCGGATAAAACGATAAAAACGATTCTGATATTCATAGTTTCATACATACTTATATATTTGTTAAGTACATTTGTGATACTCTTTTATTGTAATGATTTTGTAACAGCAAGTACTGTTGCAGCATTATCCATTGGAAATACGGGAATAACTGTTGATTATATATCTGCCAGTATGCCGTTTATGGTAAAAGTAGTTTTAATCATAGATTTCTGGGTTGGAAGGATAAGTGTATGGCCATTATTCCTTGGCGTATTGTACATGATTAACCGGGCAGAAAGTAAGGTTAAAAATTATATGGAATAAATCTCCACCAAAATTATTTTTTTTTATAAAACTAGTTTTAATACAATATTAATCTATAAATCAATTATTTTAAAAAAAGAGTAAATTGTAGAAGTCTATACTTCTACATCTATAATATCTTCCATGTCCACTACAGGATAGTTTTTGCTGCTGGCACTGTTAATACCTATCAGTAGTGTAGAACCGTTGTGGAGTATGGATGTTAATGATGGTGTAATGACTCCTGTTAATCCTAACGCCATGAATAAAGTATTGAACACAACAATATATCTGTAGTTTCTGTTAATCAGGTCAATCATTTGTTGACTGATTATTCTCATTGTTACAAGGTCTTCCAATGAAGGTCTAAGCAGGGTTATGTCTGCCACTTCTCTTGCAAGATCGGATGAATCTTTCATAGCAACACTTACATCAGCTGCACTTAATGCAGGTGAATCGTTGATTCCGTCTCCAACCATTATAACCTGTTTACCTTGAGCTTTAATTTCCTCTACTATGGAGGCTTTGTCTTCAGGTAATACCTGTGATTTGTAATGATCCAATCCAAGCATTTCTGCAGTTGTACGTGCTGCATTCTCACTGTCTCCGGTAAGCATTATTATGTCTTTGACACCCAGTTGTCGTAACTGATTAAGAACAGTTTTTGCCTCTTCTCTTGGAGGGTCATCAATACATATTATTCCTTCAAGTTTTCCGTCAATTGCAAAGTATATTATGGAATATTTGTCTGCATTTTCTTTGATAATTTGTTCTTTTTCTGGAGTGATTTCAACATTTTCATCTTCTATTACGAAGTGTCTGCTTCCAAGAACTGTTCTTTTACCGAATAATGTTGTTGCAATACCATGTGCCACTACATATTCAACTTCGGAGTGTAGTTCCTCACCGTGGTCCAGTCCAAGGTCCTTGGCTTTTTGCACGATTGCCGTTGCCACACTGTGTGGGAAATGTTCTTCCAGACATGCTGCCTGACGTAGGAATTCGTCATCACTTAGTCTACCCAGTGAAATATAATTTGCTACGTGTGGCTGTGATTTTGTTAAAGTTCCTGTTTTGTCAAAGATAATGGTGTCAGCTTCAGCGAATGCTTCTAAGTATCTTCCACCTTTTACAACGATTTCCCTTTCAGATGCTTCACGCATTGCGGAAATAATTGAAATTGGAGTTGCAAGCTTGATTGAACATGAATAATCAACAGTCAATGCTGCAATTGCTTTTATAGGATCTCTTGTTATGATGTATGTTAATAAGGTTATTCCAAAGTTCCATGGTACTATTGAATCTGCTAAACTAACAGCTTTACTTTCTATGCTGGCTTTTGCCTTGTCGGAACTTTCAATTAAATCAATGATTTGGTTGATTCTTGTTTTTTCGTTAAGTGCATCAACATTCATTACAATTGAACCGTCTTCCACTATTGTACCGGCGTATACCTTTTTACCTACATCTTTATGTACTGCTAAAGATTCTCCGGTCATGGTAGCTTCATTTATTGCAGCTTCACCTTCAACTATTGTACCATCGGCAGGTATCATAATTCCTGATCTGACAATTACTTTATTTCCTTCTTTTAGTTCTGAAAATGGAATCTGTATTTCCGTACCTTCTTCGGTTTTTATCCAGACCTTGTTGATGTTAAGCATTAAACTTTTTTCCAGGGTATGTTTTGTTTTTTCGATTGTGTAATCTTCAAGAATTTCTGATAATCCAAGGAGGAATACAATTGATCCTGCTGGACCGAACATACCTTGACTTAGTGTAACTGCTATACTTGACGCATCAAGCAAATCAACATCTAAACGTAGATGTATGAGACTGTCCAATCCTTTTACAAGGAATGGGAAAGATTCATAAGCAATTTTAATTATGTGTAAAGGTAATGGTAAAAATGCCTTACATAAAAATCTTGTTGCTACCTTTTTAATGATTTTGTTGATGTATCTGCTATCTGTCTCGTTTGAAAGTTCGTCTGGTGTTGGTTCTGCTTCAACCAAATCAGATTTTTTAATATTTGCCAAATATTTCAGAACTTGTAATTTATCACAAGCATATTTGATGAAAATACTACCATTAGCCGATGAAACTTTAACAGTTTGGATTCCTTCTTTTTGAGATAGTAATCTTGATAATCCATATCCCTGTTCCGGTGTAAATGCATTTCTACCCAGTCTAACACGGATAAGATCTTTCTTATCGTAAACTATTTTAAATTTCATACTTTCAGTTTCCCGTTATTTTATATAAAAAAAGGGAGATTAAATAGGTTTATTCATCGTCTGCTATTTTTACTTCTTCTGCGATTTCTGGGTCGATGTCTTCGAGGTCTTCAGGACCGAAGATTTCGATTTGTTGTTTTTCTTGTGCTTCTGAATGAATATCTTCAGCATCTTCTCTGACGTTTTCAATACTTTCTTCTATTGAATCTCTTATCTCCATGGCACCGGCAGTAACGTTTACTGCAAGGTTATGTGCTGTTTCTGTTTCTGAGAATTTTTTGATTGCGTAAGCGGCAACCATTCCTGCTGCAAAATATTTTACTCTGTCATCATTTAAACAATCTGTTACTCTTGAGAAAATTCCGTTTCCATCATTGTTTCTGTTAAATACCATTTTATTCACCATCTTTATTTATTTTTTTTTTTTAAAATGTTCATTAAATCATATTATAATTTGCATATATCTTAATTCATTATAATCTGATTCGTATTAATATTTTTTTTAAAAGTCTTTAATATAATTATTATTTTTTAGGTCTGTCCAAATATTATTAGATATTTGCATGTTTGGCCCCGACTTTGTAATATTTTGCCCATTATTTTCCATTATTGTGTGGGTGTATCTGATGATTTGAAATTCTTATCATATACCGATACCCCTATGGGTATATTACTTAGTTTTACTTTACTGGTATATAAAGCTTTAGTATGTAGTAATTAAGTTTAAGTTAATTTTCTTAAACTAAATTTACTATTTCTACATTTATACTTATTATTTTAAAAATATATAAACTTAGGCCTACCTAATTTCATATTCACATCCTAACAATAATTAAAGATAACAATTCTTGACAAAATCAATAATTATATATAGTCAAATGTTCATATATAATAATACAAAGATATATTTCAGAGACACGGATAAAATGCAATGTCCAATCGACAAGGAAAACATATCATTAACATTCTTGTGTTCACTATTTCTTAAATCACAAAATTCTTTTTACAAACACTACCTTGAAAAGGAAGAAATCAACATCCAACAAATACCGATATTACTAAAACTATTAAATCATGACTATATTTACCAAAAGAAAATAGCCTCTGATTTACATATGGATGGTGGATTGGTTACAAGAAACATTCGAAAATTGGAAGATTTAGGATATGTTAACAGACAGGAAGATAATGAAAACAGAAGACAAAACAAGATAAGTTTAACAGATAAAGGGAGAACATTTACAAAAAAACTTAGAGATGAAGGAATAAAACGTGAAAATGAAATACTGAATTACTGTTCAACATCACGTGAAGAATTTATTGAAATATTCCTGGAAATAATAGAAAGCTCTAATGGATATAATAAAGAGATGGGGTATTAAATGGAAGAAAATAAAGGAAATAACAGTAACATTAAATTATTAACTGGTGATTATAAAATTGCCATCAAAAAACTTGCATGGCCTATGATGGTGAGCATGTTTCTTATCATGGCATACAATTTGGCAGACAGTATATGGGTAGCCGGTCTGGGTTCAGATGCATTGGCAGCTATAGGTTTTATCACACCACTGTTCATGATACTTGTAGGACTGGGAAACGGTATAGGCGCCGGAGCAAACAGTATGATTGCACGTTTCATCGGGGCAAAAAACATACCCGAAGCAAACAACACCGCAATGCACAGTCTGGTTTTAACACTATTGATAAGTGTACTGGGATCAGTAGCAATGTACTTCCTGTTACCAACATTACTTGAAGTGATGGGTGCAGGTTCATCAACACAACTGGCAATAGACTATGGTGGAATAGTCTTTACATTCATGATAATATTCATATACAGTAATGTGGGAACTGCAATTCTCAGATCAGAGGGTGATGTTAAAAGGGCAATGTACGTAATGGCAATCACTGCAATATTCAACATAATACTTGACCCTATATTCATATACGTAATGGCTATGGGAATACAGGGAGCAGCATGGGCAACAGTACTGTCCGGATTCCTAAGTTGCATTGTTTTAATATACTGGATGCACGTTAAAAAAGACACATTCCTTAGTCTTGAATTTAAAAACTTTCACTATGAAAACTCAATTACATATGGAATATTAAATGTTGCAATTCCGTCCACAGCTGAAAACCTTATATTCAGTGCACTGGGAATAATAGAAAACTACTTTCTGGTACTTGTATCAGGAACAATTGCAGTGGCAACATATACGGCAGGAATGAGATTAATACAACTATCTATGATTCCATTAATGGGATTCGGAACAGCTTTATTAACAGTTGCAGGAGCATCATATGGGGCAAGAAATTATCAGAAACTACAAGATGCATTCTTCTACACATTAAAGTTAGGATTAATTGTAAGTACTGCTATGGCAATAATATTCTACTTCTTTGCTCCGCAAATTAGTATGGTATTTGCTTACTCATCAAGTGCCGAATTAGCACCACGTATCGCATCATTAATTCAGATAATGATTATTTTCATCTATGCGGTATGTTTGGGAATGGTATCTGCAATGTTGTTCCAGGGAGTAGGAAAAGGTTTCACATCACTTATCTTAACTTTCATCAGAGCATTACTCCTTGAAGTGGTATTTTCATACCTCTTCGGTGTGGTGATGGGAATGGGAGAATACGGTATATACTATGGTGTAATAACCGGAGGTTTCATAGGTGGTTTAATCAGCTTTGTATGGGCTAATTTCTACCTTAGAAGACTTAGAAGTAATTATAAACCTGTTGAAGAATGATTATTTTATCATTCAATAAACTTTTTTTTTCAAAAAACTTTTTTTTAAATTATATTTAATCTTAATAGACTGTAAAATAGTAATTATCCTTATTAAGTTTATATTTATGATTAGTTTAATGAAGGTATGACAACCAAAGCACTGCAACAAAGCATGCTTACAAGAAAATGATGAAGTATTTTTTGAGTCATTACCGGGAATTATTTTTTTTATAATCATGGTGATGTAGTACATATATAATATATTATTAGAATT
>DUHK01000029.1 GCA_013330915.1 Methanosphaera sp.
TTTTCTGCCACTTCATAGAAGCATTTCTTGAAAAGTCCGTCTGAAATTTTAAGAACATTTGCCTTGTGTACTGCGGTAACTTTTTTGCGGCCTGTATCCTTTGCGTATTGGAATGCGTATTCTGAAATTTTGTCTGATGCTGCTTTGGTGATTTTCTTTCTTGCTATTGCTCCTTCAGGAGTTTCTTCTTCATCACCTATGTAGAGGTCTTCGGTGTTTTCACGTACAATCATGAAGTCTATGTTTCCATATTTTTCAGGTTGTAATGATTTTACAGGTCTTAGGTTAACGAAGGTGTTGAGTTCGTGTCTGAGTCTTACAATAACGTCTGCTGCTGTTTCACCTGCTGCTCCGAATAGTACGGCATCTGATTTTTTTGCTATTTCAATGGTTTCATCCGGTAAAGGTACACCGGTTTCTTCCTTACATTTGTCTCCTGCTATTGCATGGGTGTAGTTAAATTCCACGTCTAACTTGTCCAGTACTGTGGTGGTTGCTTTAACTACTTCTTCTCCTATTCCATCTCCCGGAATTACTGCTATGTTATACATTTTTTAACCTCTAAAACCTTGTTTTGTTTAAGTATTCTATTAATCCACCGTTTTCCACAATTTCAAACATGAATTCAGGAAGTTTTGTGAAATCATAATCCTTGTCCTGGGTGGTGTTTGTGAGTGTTCCCTCTTCAAGATCAATTTTAAGGATGTCTTCCTCTTCAATTTCATCAGGTCCGTTAGGTGCTTCCACTAATGGTAATCCTATGTTGGTTGCGTTACGATAGAAAATTCTTGCAAATGATTTTGCAACAACTGCCTTTATTCCTGCTGCCTTAAGTGCGATAGGTGCGTGTTCACGACTTGATCCACATCCGAAATTGGAACCTGCCACTATGACGTCACCTTCCTGTATTTTGTCTTTGTAATGTAAATCGTATCCTTCCATTACGTGTTTACCCAGATCTTCTGGTTTGCTTAAAGTCAGGTATCTTCCTGGGAGTATGCTGTCTGTATCTATGTCGTCTCCTAATTTTAGGGCTCTTCCTTCTATTATTTTTTCCATACGTCTTTACCTCCTATTGTCTTATTTTTTTTCAGGTGCGGTGATATGTCCTGTTAGAGCACTTTCTGCTGCAACTATTGGTGAGCTTAGGTATACTTTACCTTCAGGACTTCCCTGTCTTCCCTTGAAGTTACGGTTTGATGTTGAAAGACTTACTTCTCCGTCACCAATGAGTCCAATGTGTCCTCCAAGACAAGGTCCACAACATGGATTACATACAAGTGCTCCTGCTTCTACGAATATGTCCATTAAACCTTCTTTGAGAGCTTGTTGGTAAATAGTTCTTGATGCAGGAATAACCAGTGTTCTTACTCCTTCTTTGATTTTGTTTCCTTTAAGTACACGTGCAGCCTGTTGTAAATCTTTTAATCTTCCGTTGGTACATGAACCTATGAACACCTGGTCAATTTCAACGTCTTCAACTTCACTTGCAGGTTTTACGTTGTCCACGTGGCTTGGACATGCAACCTGTGGTTCAAGATCGCTTACATCGATATCTATTGTGTTCAGGCTTGCTGCATCAAGGTCTGTTGTGAACTTGGTGTATGGTTTGTCTGTTCTGTTTTTAAGGTATTCGTCAGTGATTTTATCAGGTTCCACAATACCTGTTTTTCCACCCATTTCAATTGCCATGTTACTTAACACCATACGGTCTGACATTTCCATTTGTTCAATGGTTTCTCCGGCGTATTCACATGATTTGTAGGTTGAACCGTCCTGTCCTACCTGTCCGATGATGTTTAGTATGACATCTTTACTGGTTACGTTTTCCTGTAACTGACCTGTTATGTTGAACCTGTTTGTTTCAGGAACTTTAAACCATAACTGTCCGGTTGCAAATACCATGGCCATATCGGTTGATCCGATACCTGTTGAAAATGCTCCGAGTGCACCGTTGGTACAGGTGTGTGAGTCACTTCCAACAATAACTGTTCCAGGTAATGCATGTCCTTTTTCAGGTACTACCTGATGACATACTCCTTCGTAAACATCATAAAAATTAGTTATTCCCTGCTCTTTAACGAATTCTCTTAACATCTGATGGTTTTTAGCAGCATCCAATGTATCTGCAGGTACCTGATGGTCAAATGGGATGACTATTTTTTCCGGGTCCCATACTTTGTCCGTATTGATTTGTTCTAATGCCTGGAGAGTTAACGGTCCAGTTAAGTCATGTACCATAGCAATGTCTATGTCAGCCATTACTATTTCTCCAGCTTCTACTTTATCCTTTCCTGAAGCTTTTGCTAATATTTTTTCAGCTATTGTCATTGACATGTTATTTGTTACCTCCATAATTGGTAAATATTTATTTTAAAGTGATTGTTCTTTGAATCTTTACAGAATAGATATAATGATATTTTTTAATCTTTGAAAGATAATTTCACTTTATATATATCTTTGGTTATTTTGATTATTAATTTTATAGTATAATATTATGGAGATATAAATTGAAAAATAGTGCTTGGGAATGATGGTATGAAAATAAGATTTGATATAATATTAAAAAAAGGTTTAAAATAAAAAAATATGATATGGAGATTTTCTTTTATAATTGTTTTGAGAGTATGAAATAAAAACTAAAAAAATGGATTGAATTATAGTATAGGGATTTTTTTTAATTATTTTAGTTTTTGTTATTTTATTTCTTCTCTTCTATTTTTGTAACATAAGTTTCAATTGAAATCCGATAACATGGAGGCTAATAAAGTATCTTATTTTTTTCAATTGTCTTAGTTTAGTATTTTCTATTTAGGATTATTTTTTTAAGTAATAGTTTTCATGATAATTATATTCAATCCACAAATACTTTTTATACGCTTATTATATAAAGGTTTATTTCAATATTGAATACAAAATCATTGAAGTTTACATACAATTTAGGTACAAATTACATGCAAATGTTTTCCACGATAATCTTTGTTTGAGTTTCTCTTGAGATTTAATATTATTAATTGGAGTGATTTATTGAAGAACTTTTTTTATGGATTTTTTTATTAATAGTTTGAAGGGCGAATTTACACTTTTTTATTTTGTTGTCTGTTGTTTTCTTATTTGTTAATCACTAAAAAGTTATAAGTTATTACTAATAACTTCTACTTATTTTATAGAATTTACAAAGCTTTAAGTATTACAAAATTAAATATAATTAATACATTATAATTATTAATAATTTCATTAAAATATTAAATAATTTTTAATATTCAATATAATAATATAAAAATTATTAGTATATTTCATTAAAAATTTGTGATAATGTTATGATGACTATTACTTCTCATGCATTAACCTAAAAACCTTTATATAGGTCATACAAAAATCTAATCATAAAGTATGTAATATACATAACATTAAAATTTTTTCATAAAAAAATGAAAGATATAATCAAATTCACGATTATTAGTAATTAATAATAAAAACCCACGTAGGAGACGAGAAGATATGACTTCAGAAAATGAAGAATATTATAAAGACAGATATCAGGAAGTAAAAGATAAGGTTGAATACAAAGACTTTTTGAATGACATTGAAGAAATCACAGAAGAAAACAGTGATTCACCATTCATAACAACAGAACAGATAGTTAACATGGCAGTCGAAAAATATGCAGGAAGAGAAAACATACAGCAAACACACACAAATCAGGTACAGAACATTTCATCACTTGTGGAAGGAAATGGAAACATAAGTATTCAGGGAAGATTATTATCTATCTCCAATATCAAAACATTCACTACAAAAAAAGGTCGTGAAGGAAAGGTTGCAAACCTAACAGTGGAAGATTCCACAGGAAAAATACGGGTTGTAATGTGGACAGACAACATGAAATACATAACCCGTATCAAAGAGGGAGACATTGTAAAAATAAACAATCTCGAAGTAAGAAAAGGTTATAGGGGCGATCTTGAAGTTCAGATGAGAAACAATTCATCAATACAGGTAATGCCTGAAGAACTGGGTCAAGATTTACCTGAATATGAAGAAACAATCACAAACCTTGAAGACATCACCGAAGATGGAGAATACAATGTCATAGTCAGAATAACAAAGGTTGCAACACTACGAGAAATACAGAAAGAAGACAGGACACTACAAATAATAACAATTAATGTTATGGATGCAACAGGTGAAATGGAATTTACTCTATGGAACAATGACACTGCACTTGTTGAAACATTGGATCTTAAGGAAAATGACACAATAAAAATAATCAAGGCACGTGCACAGGAAAGAAACGGAGTATTTTCATTATCAAACAGTTGGAACGGAAGAATAGTTAAGGATGACTTTGATTTACCTGAATTCAAACAGGAAATCTTTAAAATAGGAAACGCAACTGAAAAGGAAAACGTTACAATATTAGGTGTTCTTACAAAAATATATGACACAATCACATTCCAAAAGAATGATGGAAGTGAAGGAAAAGTAAGAAGTATAGAAGTAACTGACGATACCGGTTCCATAAGAGTAACATTATGGAACAAGGAAACTGAAATTGCCATGGACAAAGGAGATTTCATAAAAATCGAAGGTGGAAACATAGAATTCGATGACTACTCAGGTGACAGTTACAGATATAACACAGGATGGAATGCAGCAATAGTACTAAACCCTGAAATGGATGAAGAATTAAAAGAAAAACTATCCCAAATTGACGACTTTGAAATAACCAAAATCAAGGATGTACTTGATGTTGACCTTGATGAAGGAAGAGAAGTTGATGTAATAGGAAGAATCCTTGCAATGAATGATATCAGAGAATTCCAAAGGGTGGATGGAACAGACGGACAGGTACGTAGCATAGACTTGGCCGATGAAACGGGAGTTGTCAGAACATCACTATGGGATGATAAGGCAGATATAAACCAGGGACTCGGTGATGCAATAAAAATCGAAAATGCAAGGACAAGACTCGGTCAGGGCACAATGGAATTAAGTGTCGGAAAATCATCCAGAATCACAGTACCTGATGAAGAAGAAACTGCAAACCTTCCATCATATGAAACATTGGAACAGGACAGATACAATGACAGAACAGTAAGTCAAATGGAAGAAGGCGAACAAAACGTTAAACTCAGGGTACGTGTAACCAATGTCGGTCAGGTAAACACCTTCTCCAGAGTCGACGGTCGTGAAGGAAGAGTAAGGGCAATAAATGTTGCTGACGAAACAGGTGAAATACAGGTATCCCTCTGGGATGACGACACAGACAAAAAATTCACAGAAGGTGCAGCAATAATCATTGAAAACCCTACAATACAATCACAAAACGGCAGATTAAGATTATCAATATCTGGTGGAAGCAACATAAGAAAAGCAAGACCTGAAGAAGCAGAGTTAATGTTGACCATGAGGGAAATAGAAGCTAAACTTTATGTTGAAAAACTCATAGAAGACATTGAAGATGATGATGTACACATAAAAGTAAAAGGAGTCGTTGAAGAGATAAACGGTGAAAAAATATTATATGCAATGTGTCCAAACTGTAACACAAGAATAGTTCAAAGTGAAGCAGGATACATCTGTGACAGTTGTGGTGAAAAAATAGAGGAACCAAATTATCTTATGATAATTCAGGCAACACTACAGGATGAAACCGGAACAATATCAGCAACTTTCTTCAGAAAACAGGCAGAAGAGTTGATACAAACAACTACTGATGAAGTGATAGAAATCTTCCAACAAACCGGTGACGAATCATCCATGGCTGGAAAAATTGAAGATCTTATTGGACACGAAGTAACTGTTATAGCTGATGCCCAATATAATGATTATAATGAAGATGTAAGATTAAATGTAAGAAAACTTGTAATAGTACTATAAAATTTAAGGAGATAATATAATGGTAGAATTAGAAGACTTGCCTAGTGTAGGAGAAAAAACAGCGCAAAAACTTAGGGATGCAGGTTTTGCAGACATGATGCGTCTTGCAACTGCAACTCCAAAAGAACTCAGTGTTAAAGTAGAAATTGGTGAAGGAGTAGCTGCAAAGGTTATAGAAGCCGCCCGAAAAGCAGAAAAAATAGATTTTGAAACTGCTTTTGAAGTAATGGAAAGACGTGAAGACGTCGGTAGAATCACAACTGGAAGTAAAGGTCTTGACGAACTTATAGGTGGTGGAATTGAAACACAATCCATCACAGAAGTTTACGGTGAATTCGGATCAGGTAAAAGTCAGATTTCACACGAACTCTCAGTAACAACACAACTTCCTGTAGAAGAAGGGGGACTTGAAGGTGAAGTCGTATTCATAGATACAGAAAACACCTTCAGACCAGAAAGGGTTGAACAGATTGCAGCAGCATTCGG